>DAOURZ010000036.1 GCA_030627475.1 Deltaproteobacteria bacterium
GACAGATATTGAAAAAGAAAAAGGTAAAAGCTATGAAATAGGCGGTCAGTTTTATGCTCTGGAAAACCTGAAGATCGGATTGACACTGTTCAGGATTGACATGGAAGATGAAATTGCGTGGAACAATGTTACATTCAGAAATGAAAATCTGGATAAGACAAGGCATCAAGGCGCAGAGTTTGCAATGTCATATAAATTAAAAAACATGGCCAAATTTTACAGCAACATCACCTGGCATGATGCAGAATTCAGAGAAGGCGGAAATATTGGCAAGAAAGTACCTTTAGTTCCCCAGGAAATGGCCAATGCCGGACTGGAAATATACCTGCCATATGCTCTTATGTTACGTCCCGAAGTGCGATATGTTGGAAAAAGTTATCTTGGCTTTGACTACGACAACAGCTCCGAGTATCTGGATGACTATACAATCTATAATCTTTTCCTCAGGTACAAACCGGAATTTGACGACCTCAAACTTTCAGCCTTTTTCGGTGTCGAAAACCTGACAGATGAGAAGTACTCTACAATGGGATATGAAGGCACACCTAACGTATATTATCCATCACCCGGAATTACAATTAAAGGTGGAATATCCTTTAATTTTTAGTTCTATAATTATCAGGGGGAGAAAAGTCGGTAGTCCCTACAAATTTGTTTGATCTACCCTATTTAAAATAGGCACAAAAGTTGAAGGGATAGCGAGCTATTTCAAGATTTTTGTGATTTTAGATCGGGCAAAAGGTGGCCTGAAGCTGTAAGACATGGTTTTGGATGAATGGTTGTATTAAGTTGGGAAGTGAGGAAGTCAAAAGGTAATAGATGATCAAAATTGAAAAACTTTACAAGCGTTACAAAAAAAATGCTGCCCTGCAAGGACTTGATCTTCATATCCACGGAGGTTCCTTTTTCGGCCTTTTGGGGCCTAATGGTGCGGGGAAAACAACCACTGTCAAAATTCTTACCACATTGGTACGTCCTGATTCCGGCAGAGCAATCATAAACGGATTTGATGTGGTAAAAGAGCCAGCTTCAGCCAAGATGGAAACAGGGGTTGTCCAGCAATCCATCAACCTTGATATGGAACTTACGGCAAAAGAAAACCTTTTTATACACGGTCTTTTGTACAAAATGCCGTACAAGGCCATAAAAAAGGCGGGAGAGAAGATGCTATCCTTTGTTGATCTTGATAACAGCGCAGATATGCCTGTAAAAACCTTTTCTGGCGGCATGAAAAGAAAACTCATGATAGCAAGAGCGCTTATGCACAAACCTAATGTTGTCTTTCTTGATGAGCCTACGGCAGGGCTTGATGCAAAAACAAGAAAAAAACTCTGGATTATCTTAAGAAAAATCAATCAAAAAGGAGCGACCATTCTTCTGACTACCCATTACATTGAAGAAGCTGAGGCCCTATGCAGCGAGGTGGGAATTGTCGATTTTGGAAAATTGATAGCCATTGATACCCCAAAAAATCTTGTTCAAAGCGCCGGACACATTGTAGTTGATGAAATGACGGAAAAAGAGATCAAAAGCCATTTTTTTCCCAGCAGAAAGGAGGCATCTTTTTTTGTGGAACGTTTAAAAGGAAGCGCCCTTGTCCGTGAGGCAAACCTTGAGGATGTTTTTTTAAAGCTCACAGGGAGGCGTGTAAGCCCATGAAAGGTTTGTTTGCATTGTTTTTAAGAGAAATGCTGATTATCCGAAAAAGGTTATTCAAAATGATCCTTTCTTTTTCTGTCTCGCCTCTGCTTTATATGGTGGCATTTGGACTCGGCCTTGGAAAAAACCTGGAAGTGGAAAATGTTCAATACATGGTATTTATGGTCCCGGGACTTGTTGCGATGAGCAGCATGGGCCAGAGTTTTGCAATAGCAAGTGAAATTAATATCTCCCGGTTTTACTGGAAGATATTTGAAGAATTCCAGGCAGCGCCCGTATCGAATTTTGCCATTGCCCTTGGAGAGATACTCAGCGGCATGGTAAGGGGAGTTATGGCGGCAACGGTTATCGTTATACTTGCAATGGTTTTTGGTGTAAAAGTTCATCTTTCCTTATATTTCTGGATATCGGTTTTGGTAAACACTTTTATCTTCAGCGCACTTGCGGTAAATGCCGCCATGCTTGTCAGGTCTCATGCGGATCAGGCCATGTTAAGCAATTTCGTGATTACCCCGATGGCCTTTTTGTGCGGCACATTTTTTTCCCTGCAATCATTGCCTGACTGGGCGTACTATGCGGTACAGGCGCTTCCTTTAACTCATACCTCCGGAATCATAAGGGCAGCCGCTTTGGGAAACACCATGCCGTGGAACCATTTTTTTATTGCCCTTGGGTTTGGTATAGTTTTTTTTATTTCAAGCGTATATATGGTAAAAAGGGTCGAGGCGTAGAGATCGGAAAGATGAAAATATCAATTCACTATTAGCTTCAACAATAAAGTATTTATGTGATGAAAGGGGAATTGAAACGCCGAATTGGCTCTGGAAAGTTCCATCTTGCAAAGAGCCTTGGTTTGTTTCCGGATATGATAATTTAAAAGCAATATCAATAGCAGAAAGTCCTGTGTTTTTTCGCAGAAGGAAAATATTTGTATTGGAAAATTTTCTTTCACGAGTATAAGATAAGAGAGCAACAGACTGAACTCCGCTCAAATTCTTCTTGACATTAATTCACTTTTTTACATCATATTAATGAATCGTTACACGATGCTCCAAGGAGCTTAATAGAGAATCCCGTGCAAATCGGGAGCGAGCCCGCCGCTGTGATCGGGGACGAACGCCGCAATTGATAGCCACTGCCCGGCAAAAGTTGGGAGGGAAGGCGCAGCAAGTAGGATGATCCGAGAGCCAGAAGACCTGTCTGTATATATATACAGCACTTTCGTGGACAGGGGTGTTGGTTGAAAATTTTGTGGATAAAAAAGGGATATCCCCAAACTCGTGATTTGAGTTTGGGGATTTTTTTTGGAAAAAGGCAATACAAAATTGACTTTGCCGGCTAACATATCAATAAACATTTTTATCTTGCTGCTGTTTTCTATGCAGCAAGCTTGATTCTGCTCCCATTGCCGAAAAAAGCATGGTCTATATTCTTCCTGTGCCTTGGCCTTGCAGCAAATCTTGTTTCTACCATCATCCGGCATTTCTCTATTTGTCCGCTCCTTCCCATGTATGCAGAACCTTTTTTTCTGCCAGATTGTATAGCCATTGATGGCAGTTGTTCTTATTCATTGAGAGAAGACATTGCGGATAATAAAGCGTTTCTTTCTAATACCGGCATTTTTTTGAGTCTTGCCACCCAATTTTTTGTCCTTTTTGTTATTCGTTCTCTTTCTCTAAAGTTGTCACCGAGATATTGATAATCATGCAACCCTACAGGCGACAGGCGGAGGATAGTTCATCCATATCCATTCAGTCGCCATTCCATGATGGGTGGCTGCCCAAAAAAAGTGAATATGCCAACCTCTTAAAGATTTTTCATATAAAAAAGACTCGTACCCTGATATCATAACCATACAAGGAAGAGATTTTATTACTTCCAATAGTTCTATATGCTGCTCCCTCGTATATTCGTATTTAAATGTAGGATAATGTTTTTTTCTCAGCTTTCTAAGGTACGGAGGATCGCAATAAACCAATTCTTTTCCTGTGAAGTGATGACTTTCGAGGTAATGAACAGCATCGTCATGAATCAATTCGAAATCTATTTTGCTGTAAGTTCTTTTCCACATCTTTATTGTATTCGGGTCAATTTCAATACCAATATTTTTCTTTGCCGGTTTTTTCTTACGAATAACCGCTCCACCTCCCAAATGAGTTTCTATGTAAACCTTATGGGGTGGCATTAAATTTATTAGCCGTTGGTAAACGCCTCCTTTGCCTCCTGGATAATTCATGCCAGTATTATCAAAGAAAAAAATGATAATGTTAAGAAAAAAAACGAATCTTTTTTTGATAGCTAAAAAAATGAGGGGAAATAGCTTGGATTAGCCTGTAATTATAATGACTTGGTGTGATTTTCGCAAAAATTATTCCACACCAGTTCCGGTTGAGCCTTAATTTATCGGAGCATAGGTGTCTCAGTTTTGCTGAGCGCTATAGGTAAAATAATTCAAAAGTTTTTTTGTTTCTGCAAGAGGCTCAGAAGTAATATTTTGCAAAGCAGGCGGCCTTGTAATCATACGGCTTTTCTCCAAATTCGCTGTGAAATTCACCGTTAAACAAGCTGAATTTGAACTTAAGCTCAAGGTTTGATATCGGTTCATATAACAATTCCGTTGTTAATGAATAACTTTTGTCATTAATATTAAAAATAATACTCAGTGAAGGGGTGAAGTAAAGTATATTAAAAGGTTCTTTCTGGGTAATCTTGAGATACAAATATTGTTTCATAAAATTTTTATCACTGTAGTAAGCTTTTGTGTATCCAATGCTTTTCTTCAGGCTGTTTTCGGCGCCCGTTGTCTGGTAAGTATTGTATCCTTTTTGAATATAATTGTAATACGCTCTTATTTCCTCATTGCTGAATCCGGCTCCGTTTCTGTAAATCTCCGCAATAAATGTTGTGTCATATGCGTTTAGATAACGAACCCCCAAAAGATAACTGATAGCGTCGGATTGCTTAGTGTGCAGAATGCCATTACTGTCGATATATTTCTTTTCAAAATTATTAATAAAGGCTGCTTCGCCGTGCAGTTCAAGGTTAGTCGTAAAATTTCTTGAAAAATCGACTCCGACCCTGTCATCAATACTTTTTCCTGCAAGAAACATAATATCTATGTCGGTATCATATGCCAGGAAGTATAGCTTTCCTGCAAAATTCAGATGGTCTGTTTCCCCAAAACCGCTGTTGAGATCATTATAAACAGGAATAATTACCGGCGTGAAAGCAATAGTTTTGATCCGCCCTGAAAGGCTTTTTATATAATCAATGGATAGTGTTGAATAACCCTCAAGAGATGCTTCCGGATCGTCAGGGTCTTTTGGCCTGCTTGTAAAGGCAGTGGGGTTCCACGCATAACCTTTGCCCCACTTAATTACTTTTTTTCCTGCTTCAATAGTAAAAGAAGGTGTGACTTCAAACAAAATACCCCCTTCGTATATTGTAGTTTCATCATCCTTTCCGAGATAATTCCGTTTCATGTTGGTGTTTGTTTTTATATATAGCTTTGCGGCGTTTTTTTTGTAATCTCCTTCCAACTGTAAAGTAATATCGTATGAGTTAACAGAGGAACCTTCTTTACGATTATAAAACTTCTGGTAATAAAGCTCTGAATCCTTATTCAGGCTATATATTGTATAATCGGCTTCAATGTTTCCACCAATATTATAGGGCTTGTCTTTGGTATCGGGTATTTCAAAATCATATTCACTGCCGAATACATTTAGAGGAAGGAAAGATACAAACAAATATAGAAGAAAAATAACAGTCTGTTTAGATATAAACATCCTTACCGAAGACCGTTAATTCTCGGCATATAGTTTAAGGTGAAGGCCTCGTCATGCAAATCTTTCTTTTTAACCTTTGCAAAAATAATAATTGATTTGTATGCTTTATAGAGCGGGCTGTCGGTTTCGATTACGGCAGGACGAATAATACCACCTCCAAAATCCTTGATCTTCTTGAAATGAAGGGTTTTGATCAGCATGCCTGATGAGGCAAAGCATTTTATTTTGACCGGAAGAAGTTTTTTACCTTCAACAAACATTTTTATTTTGTCATAAGCAACAGTATTTGTCCTGGCTTTAAGGTAAAGGATGTGTCCTTTGTCTGTTGTTTCAACCTTTTCACAATTATATTCCATTCCGTAATCAAGACGCATAATATCCGAATTGTTGAACACTCCGCCGGTAACCGACTGAAGGCTGGTTATGCGTATCGGTTTACCTACATCAGGGATGTAAAGCCACATATTATCGCCAACACGAAGAGTAGCACGGCCTTTTTCGCTGGCTGGAGACAGAAAGACAGATGCCATTTTATCCTTACCTTTTTTAACAGAGTACATGACAAACTCTTTTTTTGAACCATCAGGTTCAATATTTATCAGCTTTCTATACATTTCAAAATTTTCCGGGTTCAGATTGCGATCAACCTTTTTGAGCATTTCATTCCCGTCAAGTGCAAACGCCGGAACGACCAACAACTGACATATTAAAAGCAATAAAAAGATTTTTTTCATCCTTTTTCTCCTATATATGCCCCAGTGCGTCAACCGGTTCCATCCTGGAAGCTTTGTATGCAGGTTGCAGGCTGGCAAAAACCGAGACAAGCATAACTATTGCCGACACCCAAATCAGCTCTGAAAAACTGATCGTCGGAGATAACAAAAGATTATCCATCTGACCAAAAGCAAACCGAATTTTGTAAATGTTTAGAATATAAATTCCAAAGATCCCGATAACGTTGCCGGCCAGGGTACTAATCAGCCCGAGGGATAATCCTTCAGCAAGAAACATGCCCATAATTTTACCAGGCGATGTTCCAATGGCAGACATTGTTCCGATTTCTCTTACCCTTTCATAAACAGACATTATCATGACGTTTAAAATGCTTATCAGGACAATGGCAATCATTATGAGTTTCATTGTAATGGTCATGAAATCAATCATCCTTGCAATATTAAAAAAGGGAGAAAGCTTTTCCCATGTGTGTATTTCGAAAGCAGCCTTTTCCTTTTTATTTTTAAATTTTGCCAGTTGTGTTTTAATATCAGCATAAACCGCATCAAGTTCATCGAAATTCTTGACCCGCAGAGCAACTTCTATGACTTCAGGCTTTCCCATACGAAGTAATGATCGCGCATCATTTATATGAATATAACCTTCTTTGCCCTGAGGCCCCAGCAGGCTTTCAATAATTCCCGCCACCGTAAAATTGAGACCATTTACACTGCCATCCCTGTTGTGGGCTACGAGCACCACAGAATCCTTTATCTTAATCTTCATACCTTTTGCAAGTTTATCTGGAATAATAATTTCTCCTGGTTTGATGAGGATATCAGGTGTTTTACTGCCACTGAATTTCATGCGCTCACTTACATTGGGACAAACTTCCACTTCCTTTTCCGGATCTATTGCATTTAATCGGATATTGGTTGTTTCTGCAAAATTGCTCAGCATCGCATTGAGCTTTATCCTTGGTGACCAGGCTTCAATATCAGGATTTTCTTTGAGAATCCTTTCAATCTTTTTGTACTCTTTTGGATTTAAAGCCAGATTCAACGGCATCGTATCAATAGAAGAAACATACCCCTTTTTATGGATCTGAATCTGAGCAAGGTTGGAATCGGTAATCTGACCGATCATCATTGCCTTGAATGAGCCGGAAAGGCCTGAAAAAAGGATTACCATCAACACGCCGAGTGTGATTAGCATGGATGTCAGCAAAGTTCTTCGCTTATATCGCATAAGGTTCCGCAAGGCTATTTTAAAAATCCGGATCATTATATCTCTCCTTCATTATTTGTTGGCAGGACAAACAAGTCTTCCGTCTTCCAGAGTGTAAAGAACCTCAGCTTCCTCCATAATTCCCGGATCGTGGGTGGAAAAAATGAATGTGGTGTTGAATTTATCTCGCATGTTACGCATAAGGCGGATGACATTTACGGCAGATTTTTTATCCAGATTTGCTGTAGGCTCATCTGCCAAAACCAGTTTTGGCTGCGTCACAAGAGCACGAGCTACGGCGACACGCTGCTTTTGTCCGCCTGAGAGCTGGTCCGGAAATTTATTTTTCTGATCAAGCATACCCACAGATTCAAGAGCTTTAAGCACCATTTCCTTTCGTTTTGATATTGATTCATTTTTAATCATCACAAGTGGATATTCGACGTTTTCAAAGGTGGTAAGAACCGAAAAAAGGTTGAATGCCTGAAAGATAAAGCCGAGTACAGAACCGCGGAAAGCAGCGCTCTGCTTACGATTTAAAATATTAACCTGTTCTCCGGCGACAAAAACATCTCCGGTAGTTGGCTTGTCCAAACAGCCAATCAGGTTTAATATAGTAGTTTTGCCGCTTCCGGAGGGGCCGACAAACGAAACAAAAGATGCATCTTCAATAGAAAGTGAAACATTCTGCAGGGCTTTGGTCTGAACTTCCCCCATCAGATATGTTTTAGAAACATTTTTTATCTTAACCAATGCCATATTTCCTCCTTTAAGGAACGGGGACTAATTAACTTCCACAAGTAGGCGCGCAAATTTAGGTCGAATCTGCCCAAATTTTAAATATAGGCTCAGACAACAAAAATTGATGGAATAATGAGCTATTTCGAGGACTTTTGCAATTGAAGATCAATTATAAGGTACGATGAAGTTGGGATACAAAAATAACTTCACATTTTTTATTATCTAAACTCATAAAAGTCAACATTTTCTATTTCGTCCAGAAGGGTTCCGTCATTCTTGTTGATCCAAAATCCTCCAGCGATGACCGCAAAGAACAAAAAAATAAATTTGACACCAGGGAACGTGATTTGAAGGCCCGGATACAAAGGGAAACCTCCTTTCGTTTAGGGGTTTGTGCTTAAAATTGGTTTGTCACGCCTTACCTCCTTTTTTTTGAAATTAACTGGCAATTCAGATGCTAATAAAAATATCTGCTTAAAAATGCCTTGCGTAGGGAATTGCTGCTGTCCTTTTAAAACAATCTTGACAGTTCGAGAAACCTTTAATAAACAATGAAAACATCATGCAGAATTTTTTCTTAATCCAGCGATAACCGGATTCAAACACTTTCCTGTTTTGAATGTATTATACATAAAGCGCTCTCTAAGCTACTTTGTTTCATAAACTGTTGATTCGTTGTATTTGTTTAAACTAATGGAAAATATTGAAAATTTAGTCGAAATTCTGAAAAAGTATAATAA
>DAOURZ010000355.1 GCA_030627475.1 Deltaproteobacteria bacterium
CCGAAAAACCACAGGGTTGTCGTCTTCGTCGGTTGACGAAGCCCTTAAAAGAGGAAAAACGAATGTAGATAAAGCTGTTGAAACCATACTTGTTGCGGTTGAAAGAGGTTGGTTTTCCAGTTCTCAGATTGTCAAGTTGAAGCAAATCTGCCGTAAGATTTAATAAGCCAGGTTTTCCTGGTAAGTATTATGTCGTGCTCTATGTCGGCATTAGAAGTTAAGGCAAGGGAAATTCTTTGTCGCCTTTACGCCAGCTATTAGCAGAAAATCAGCTAAAAAGGTAAGGGATAAAATCAGCAGTTGGGGAATACTTCGAAACAGCAAAGCCAATCTTAATGCGATTGCATACTACAGTAGAGCTATCCTGCAAGGATGGAAAAACTACTATGGAAAATATGGACGAGCAGAACTTAAACGGGTATTGTTTTACTTAAATGAAAAACTAGTAAGATGGGCAAAGAAAAAGTATAAACGATTAAAAACGGAACGCCGAGCGGTACGCTGGATAATAGGCTATCGACAACGTGAACCCAAATTGTTTGTACACTGGAGTTTTACTTAATGAACTGGTTGGATGATAGGAGCCGTATGAAGCGAGAGTTTCACGTACGGTTCTGTGAGAGCCTGAGGGGGAAGTTCCGTGGGGTGCGACCGCCATTTGGGCAAAATTAATTTAAAGAGCAGGAATAGGTCCAATACCAAATTGGTTAATTTTTCGCCAAAATTGATGCCACCGTTCTGTGGTTAAATTAAGTGCTCGTAAATTTAAAATACACGTAGCCCCTGCATCTTTCCAGCGCATACCAGAAAGACAGAGACGTTGCTTAATCAATGTCTTGCATGCTGCCTCAGTCACACCTGAACCAATCGGGTATTTTTTTGAAGCATAGCCGGCATAATCCATTTGATGTTTGTGATTTTTATAATAAGTCACTGTCTTATCAAGCTTCTCTTTAATAACTTTAGAGAGACCAGCGGCTTCTTTTTGTGCCTTCAGCATCTCTTTATAAAGGTGATCTGCGGCATTGGATTCATGCTTCAATTGATGACAGTGAATATCTAACCACTCTCTTTGTTTTTTGCCATTTCTAGGGTGCAGTGCTTTAGCCACCGCTCCGAGATAGCCGCTCGCATGAAAAAAATCTAAAACTTCTGTCTCAATATAAGGGGCTAAAAATCGCCAATTTACCTCTGCACCATCCGCCACTCCGATATATTTAACAAGGGGGTAACGGGCTTTTACCTGCTCAATTTCTCGGGTAAAGCGTTCAAAAAAACAACTTTTCCCATATTCAGGTGTGGCACCTATATAGATCGTATGTTGTCGTTCTGTCTTTGCATTGTAAAAGCTGATAGTGCCTGTCATCGCTTCTCGCCAACCTTCTTTTTTTAAATGCATACAGGTTCCATCTAGACCTATAGCGATGGTTGTGATTTCTTCTTTTATTTTTGGTAAAGCATAATGCCAAGCCCCTTCTTTTTTCTGGACTATTTCAGCGACTGAAGCGCTTGAATTCTGTAAAAAAGCGACAGATACATCCCGTTGGTGACATTCAGAGAGATCCTTCTGTACAACTCGGGCCGCATTGTATGCCATTTTAAAGCTAACTTGCTTAGAAAATTGAGGCGTAGACGTGCCTATTATTCGTGCGCTATATTCTAAAGGACAAAAGGTTTTGCCTTTTCCTTTATATTGATAAACATGGCGAGAGAGCTTGATTTCACCATAAGGCGTTTGGTAGCGCTTTTCTTCTTCACCTTTGCTCTGCAAGGTTTTTCCTTTTACTTCAATCGGCTGCCCTTTAGTATCAAACTGTTTCAGCGCTTCTTCGGAGGCTAATGCTCCTGCCTTATTTACGCTCTCTTGTATGGCCTCTTCACTACCTAGCATTGAATCCTCTAAATCAACCGTGATTTCAATCGTCAGTTTTTTGCCTTTTTTACCAATAATTTTTGCGGTCATATTTTTACCTGAAGTGAAGTTTAGCCTGAATACCTTTATCGCAATTTATCAGTTCATTGTCCAGCCTATTTCTATGCCCAAATGGCGGTCACACCCTTAATGATGGTCTTTGTATTATCCGGTCGTATACTGATAAAATGTTGCGTGGGTCTGCGTGATCTGCAAAAGGTTGCCGGTCTGTGCCCCCGGGGATTATTTTAGGCACTCGAATTGTCTCTGTCTCCCAGTGAAAATTTATAACTGCGTTACCGCCTATTTTTTCTGCTTCTCTTTGC
>DAOURZ010000296.1 GCA_030627475.1 Deltaproteobacteria bacterium
TCCAAGTCTCATCTACCAATTACCTCCTCAAAATGTAAGACCATTGCAAAAACACTTACTTTTGCCAAACCCCGTTAAGTTGCAAGGGGTACAGCCTCCTCGTTAGATGTGGATAAAGTGTACAAAACAATGTTTAATTATTATACACAAGATTATTCAATAATATAAACACGTTCTCAAAAACCAGTCAATAAGTGTCCGGTAATTGAACATTTTATAGCTACACTATTTGTTATTCAGCAACTCCGCTATAAACCAAACAACATAAAAGCAGGCAGTCATGCGCTTTGCATGCATAGGCATAAATATTGCTTAATACAAAATGGGTAAAAGTTTAAGTCAGCTTTTTTTGATGCAAAAAAATCAAACCGCTAAACAGCATTAAGCTATTTTCTTGCCTTTTTAACTTTTAATATTTGCCTTTCACTTAAGTATTATCACAAATATTTTTAATCTTTATTCACCTGAACATTCATTTGGTGACCGACGTTTAATGTCCACATACCAAAAAAATGCCTGATTGTCAAGCCAAATCAATCCTTATCGCATTAAATTTTGCTTGACTGATAAGCGCCTATGGAACACTTGTAATCGTAATTTCAGCAAAGGCGCATTTGGCATTACAGTTCTCATAGTACCTAAAATTGAGCGTTTTTCGGGTCAATCTGTGCTGAATTTTCTTGCGAATCAAGGTTTCGCGAAAACCCTTATATGTCAAGATATCAGCACATCTATTCCATAAAAAACGTTCAACTTGAGTTAGGATAAAATTCAAGGAGTTCTTCATTCAAAATTAAAAACTTAAAACTTGCTGCGAGTTTTTCACTTGACAAATCAAACAGTTTATTATAGCTAACTTAAATTATTTTTAAAATCCTTATAAAGATTTCAACGCTATACTCAAACAAACCTGAAATAGAGTTTATGAAAATAGCTATCTTCCTAAGCAATCTTTGTTTACACAATTTTTTTGCAAAGCATGCCTCTCTCAATAAGGATTATTGTCCCTACACATAACAGGGTTATAAAAATATATGAGAGAGTATTTGCGACAACAAGAAGAACAATTTAATTCTTTTAAGTAGTGCCCGAACGAAAACTAGAAAATTTTTTTAAGTTCAAGGAAGACGCAAATTTTAACCGCAGGAATACATTGGGTATTTTGAGGATTAAAATTTGCGTCTGACACAGAAATTGGACAAATTGGCAGTTTTCATTCAGGCACTATATAACTGATGACTTTTGAATTGTAACCGTGAACTGTTTTGAATAAAAGGCTATGATACGATTCCTTGAATTTGCAGGAAGACCGCTTGTATTTTTTATTGAAGAATGCGGCAGAATTATACTCCTTCTATTGTCAACCATATCATGGATGTTCCGTCCGCCTTTTCGTTTTAGTGTAATGATTAAGCAGATGGAATTTGTTGGTGTCAATTCCCTTGGAGTTGTTCTGATTACAGGCGCTTTTACAGGTATGGTTCTTGCTCTTCAGACGTATCATGGTTTTAGAATGTTTGGTGGCGAAAGTCTGGTTGGCGCAACAGTGGCTTTATCAATGACGCGCGAACTCGGACCGGTTTTTACTGCGCTGATGGTTACAGGGCGGGTAGGTTCGGCAATGGCGGCTGAACTTGGTACAATGAAAGTTACAGAGCAGATTGATGCATTAAATACGATGTCAGTCAGCCCCATTCAATTTTTGGTCATGCCGCGTATAATTGCCGCAATATTAATGCTTCCGATTTTGACAATTATATCTGATTTTGTCGGTATTTTGGGCGGATATTTTGTTGGAGTCGGTGTCCTAAAAATCAATTCAGGTATTTTTATGGCCAAAATGATTGAAATTGTTGATCTTGAGGATATTTTCAATGGACTTATAAAGGCTGCGTTTTTTGGATTAATTCTTTCTCTTACGGGCTGTTACAAGGGTATGAATACAATCGGCGGCGCTGAAGGTGTTGGAAAGGCGACAACTCAAGCAGTAGTCTTGTCATCAATATTGATTTTTATCAGTGATTATTTTCTGACGGCAGTTATGTTCTAATGATCAAACTAATAAAAATAAGCAAATCTTTTAACGGCCAAAAAGTTCTAAATGAACTTGATCTGAATATAGATCCTGAAAAAATTACCGTTATTATAGGTCAGAGCGGGGGAGGCAAAAGCGTTCTCTTAAAGCATATTATCGGTCTTATAAGACCTGATTCAGGACAAATTATCATTGACGGAGTTGATATTGCAAATCTAAATGACAGAAAACTTACTGAAACACGAAAGAAGTTTGGTATGCTTTTTCAGGATGCAGCCTTATTCGATTCAATGACAGTAGGTGAAAACGTAGCTTTTCCACTCAGGGAACATACACGATTATCAGGAAAAGAAATCAATAAAATAGTTAATGACAAGTTAAATCTTGTTGGATTAGATAATATAACTCACAAAATGCCTTCGGAACTATCCGGCGGTATGCGCAAGCGGGTTGGACTTGCAAGGGCTATTGCGCTGGATCCCAAAATTATACTGTTTGATGAGCCTACAACAGGTCTTGATCCTATAATGCGAGACAGTATTGACGGGCTTATTGTATCAATTCAGAAAAGAACAAAGGCGACTTTTGTTGTTATCAGCCATGATATTGAATCTACCTTTATGATTGCGCATAA
>DAOURZ010000171.1 GCA_030627475.1 Deltaproteobacteria bacterium
CATAGTAGATGAGTTTACCGGTCGTTTAATGCCTGGTCGTCGTTACAGCGAAGGTCTGCATCAGGCCCTTGAAGCAAAAGAAAACGTAAAGATAGAAAATGAAAATCAAACACTTGCCACTATTACCTTCCAGAATTATTTCAGAATGTACAATAAACTTTCAGGCATGACAGGTACCGCCGACACAGAGGCGCCTGAGTTTAAAAAAATATATAATCTGGATGTTATGGTTATTCCCTCCAATATGCAGATGATCAGAACCGATTATCCGGATATGATTTACAAAACAAAAAAAGAAAAATATGAAGCAGCTATAGATGAAATAGAGGCTCTTCATAAAAAAGGACAACCTGTTCTGGTTGGTACTATTTCTATAGATGTTTCTGAGAATTTAAGCAAAATTTTAAAAAAAAGAGGTGTTAAGCATAGTGTCTTGAATGCGAAAAATCATGAAAGGGAAGCAGAAATTATATCAATGGCCGGACAGAAAGGCGCTGTTACAATTTCTACAAACATGGCAGGACGTGGAACAGACATAGTTCTTGGAGATGGGGTAACTGAGTTGGGAGGACTTCATATCCTTGGCACTGAAAGACATGAAAGCAGACGCATTGATAATCAGCTCAGAGGACGTTCCGGTAGGCAGGGCGATCCCGGAACATCACGTTTTTATCTTGCTTTGGAGGATGATCTTATGCGGATATTCGGCGGGGAACGCATAACCGGAATTATGGAGAAGCTTGGTATGGAAGAAGGCGAACCCATAGAGCATAACCTTATAAGCAAAGCAATAGAGAATGCTCAAGCAAAGGTTGAAGGTCATAATTTTGATATCAGAAAACAGATACTTGAATATGATGATGTTATGAATCAGCAGAGGGAGGTTATATACAAACAGCGACGTGAAGCCTTGACCGGCAGCAGTCTGAAAAGTTCCATTATGGATATGATTTATGAAAAGGCTGAGGAAATAGCTCATGAATTTTCAGATGAGAGTATGCTTCCGGAAGACTGGGATTTTAAAGGACTTGGCAACGCTGTATTTAAACAATTTAACTTCCAGTTTGACAATTTTGATGGCGATGCCCTGGATAGTTTGACAACAGAAAACTTGGCCCAGGTGATTTATGATTCAGCTCTCAAAATTTATGATGAAAAAGAAGCCCTTATCGGGACTGAAGATTGCAGGCATCTGGAAAGAATGATCATGCTGCAGGCAGTAGATCATCTGTGGAAAGACCATCTGCTCAGTATGGATCATCTAAAAGAAGGTATTGGACTCAGGGGCTATGCACAGCAGAATCCTCTGATTGTTTATAAAAAAGAAGGCTTTGATATGTTCCGGAGTATGATTTTCAGGATCAAAGAGGATACGCTGGGGGTTTTGTTCAGAATTCAGATAGCTGAACCTGATAAAATAAATGACCTGATACAGCCCTCAAAGCAGGACCTGGTATATTCCGGAGGAGACGATGCTTTCCAAAAGCCTGTTAAGCGAACCACTCAAAAAATTGGCAGAAACGCACCATGCCCCTGCGGAAGCGGAAAGAAATATAAGAAATGCTGCGGGAAATAAGTGGGGCAGGGTACCCCTGTTTTTAGAGGTTGTTAAATGAGCCTGGTTAAACCTGATTATAAAGAAATTGTAGATTCCGAAACAAGGGAGGAATTTAAAGAGCCTTCCATGTATAAGATACTGCTGTATAATGATGACTATACAAGCATGGAGTTTGTTGTAGAAATTCTTTTATCTGTTTTTAATAAATCTATAGAAGATGCTACAATAACCATGTTGAAAGTTCACAGGGAAGGAATTGGGATTTGCGGAGTTTATACATACGAAATAGCTGAAACAAAGGTGAATGCAGTTCATGTTTTAGCGAGGGAAAGAGAATTTCCCCTTAAATGTACTATGGAGCAAGAATAAATCATGATTAGTAAAGAACTGAGCGCCACTCTCGGTATTGCTGTCAGAGAGGCCAAGAAAAGGCGTCATGAGTATGTATGTATAGAACATCTGCTTTATGCTATTTTATATAATAGCTCAGGTAAAGAACTCATTGAGAGTTGCGGTGCAAGTGTTGAGAATCTCAATAATACTCTTGAGGAGTTTTTTAGTAAAAACATTGAAAGCATTCCTCAAGGAAATGATTATGTGCTGCAACAAACGACAGGTTTTCAGAGAGTTATCCAAAGAGCTCTCAATCATGCACGTTCTGCCGAAAAAAGTGAAATTCTGGTATCTGATATGCTTGTATCCATGTTTCAGGAAAAAGATTCGTATGCAGCATATTTTTTAAATAAAGAAGGAATTACGCATTTTGATGTTCTAACTTATATATCTCATAATGAAACCAGCCAGCCTTTCAGTGATGAAGTGGGAGGATCTGCAAAAACCAAAAAGGAAAAAAAGAAAAATGCCGGTCTGCTTGAGGTTTTTACTATTGACCTTGTGAAAAAAGCTTCAGAAGGAAAAATAGACCCACTTATAGGACGCAAATTAGAACTTGAACGTACTATTCAGGTGCTTTGTAGAAGACGTAAAAATAATCCTGTTTATGTTGGTGAGCCTGGTGTAGGAAAAACAGCTATGGCAGAGGGTCTGGCGATTAAGATATATGAAGGGGATGTTCCTGATGTGTTTAAAGATAGCAGCCTGTATTCTCTTGACCTCGGTGCTATTCTGGCTGGAACAAGATTTAGGGGGGAGTTTGAACAGCGTTTAAAAGGTGTTTTGTCTGAGCTGAAAAATAAAAAACAGGCTATTTTATTTATTGATGAGGTTCATACCGTTGTTGGAGCGGGAGCAACCGGCGGTGGTTCAATGGATGCATCAAATATACTCAAACCGGTTCTTGCCGCAGGCGAGCTGAGGTGTATCGGGGCAACTACTTATGAAGAGTATAAAAGTTACTTTGAAAAAGACAGCGCTCTTTCCCGTCGTTTTGAGAAAATTGAGATTAAAGAGCCTTCAGTCATTGAAACAGTTAAAATTTTAAAAGGACTCAAGCCTTATTATGAAGATTTTCATGGAATTAAATATACTGATGAGTCACTTAAGGTTGCTGCCGAATTATCTGCTAAATTTATAAATGATCGCTATCTCCCGGATAAGGCAATTGATGTAATTGATGAGGCTGGCGCATTTATCAAGCTTTCCGGTGCTTCTCGAAGAAAGAATATTAATCCAAAAGACATTGAAAAGATTGTTGCCGGAATCGCCAGAATTCCTGTCAGAAGTGTATCAACCTCTGATAAAGCAAAATTAGGAAAACTTGAAAAAGATCTAAAACAAGTGGTTTTTGGTCAGGATGACGCCATAACATCTCTATCAAACTCAATAAAACGTTCTCGTGCCGGTCTTGGCGCACCCGGCAAACCGATTGGAGCTTTTTTGTTTACCGGCCCTACCGGTGTTGGAAAAACAGAGGTTGTAAGACAGGTTGCAGCAATCCTTGGTATAAAGCTCTTGCGTTTTGATATGAGTGAATATATGGAAAAACATGCTGTGGCACGTCTGATAGGTGCACCTCCAGGCTATATCGGTTTTGATCAGGGCGGACTTTTAACCGATGGCATAAGAAAACATCCTTACAGTGTTCTGCTTTTTGACGAAATAGAAAAAGCTCATCAGGATATGTTTAATATTTTGCTTCAGGTTTTTGACCACGCTACTCTGACGGATAACAACGGCAGGAAGTCTGACTTCAGGAATGTCATTATTATGATGACTTCAAATGCCGGAACAAGAGATATGGGTGTTCATACTATCGGTTTTGGAGAAACACAGCATGATATGAAACATAAAGGCAAGAAAGCTGTTGAAAAGTTCTTTAGCCCCGAATTCAGAAACCGGCTTGATGGAATAATCAGTTTTAATTCTCTTACCGTAGAAATTATGGAAAGGATAGTAGATAAATTTATAGCTGAACTAAATAAACAGCTTGCCGTAAAAAAGATTTCCCTTTCCATTTCTTCCAAAGCAAAAAACTGGATGGCAAAAAAAGGACATGATCCGCTTCTCGGAGCAAGGCCTCTTTCCAGGCTGATACAGACCGAGATTAAAGATGTTCTGACCGATGAGATCCTGTTCGGCAATTTATCGAACGGAGGCAAAGTCTTCGTTGATTTAAAAAATGACAAGATCAGAGTTAAAGGGCAGAAATCAGGCGTTAGGGTAGGGGGATAGCGGTTTTTCTTTTGTCTGATAAAATAATTTTTCCTCCACCATATCTTGCCGGCAGTGAAGGCTTGCTGGCAATAGGTGGTGATCTTGGTAAAGAACGTCTTTTGCTTGCCTACAGAATGG
>DAOURZ010000382.1 GCA_030627475.1 Deltaproteobacteria bacterium
TTCGCTTAAAACGAAAGGTTTACAGGCCGCCGATTGGTATGAAAATCTTTCTACTGGGCAAAAAGACATTAAAAACTGGCTAAAACATCTGGATGTCTCTACTGATGCCCCCCGCTATATAGATTTAAAACGAATGGCGCATGATATCGAGATGTTGCCGGAAGGAGACTGGGATAAAAAATATGTTACGCAAAAATACCGAATAAAACTATTGCGGGGAATCTCCGTAGGTGCTTTCATTAATTATGTTGAGGGAGGAAATATGCAGTCAACGCCCCCTGAAAGGCAACTTGTAAGCCCAGTTGATCAGCCTAAGCCCCCAGAAACATAAAGGTTGGTGGTTTTGTTACATTGGAATATATGCTTGAGTCTTCGAAAAATATTTTCGCTTTAATGTCAGTAGGTTAAGACGAATAGTGTTTACATGGCACGCTTGTTGCCTATTCATAGCTTTGACAGCAATATCAATAAATTAAGTTTTTATTACCTTTTTGTAAATTCATTGAAGCTGATAACATGTTTTTTGTTCCAGGTTAATTAAAAATAAAATAGCTTTTATTTCAATAGATTACACACTGCAATAGCAATATGCATGCCATTGAACAAGAATACTGACAACTATTTTTCGAAAACTTAAGTATATGAAGCTTTGTTCAACATGCTGATATTATTAGAGTTTTGATCTTCGTTGTGGGCGGATACAAGTCAGCATATCGGTTCGCCCGTGGCAGTTATATAGAATAAAAGTTGAAATAAATTTAAGGAGAAGGGATGCGAAAAAAAAACGAAACCATAAAAGGACAAAACGGAAGACTCGAAAAAATGTATGTAGTTCAATGGAGGGAAGACGAAGAAATCAATGATTACAAAAAGACAAAATTAACGTGGATCGCACCTCACATAAAAATAACGGAAATGGGTAAAACAAGCACGGGAATGGGGAGCGGTAGCGATTTCACAACGAGTGCCGCGAGTTGAGATACGGAATAGAAAAGGAAATAGGTATGAGATAATATTTGTTGTATATAAGAGGGTCAAGTGTAGACAATCTGGCATAACATAATGGGTAATAGGTAAAAAAAATATAGAAGTTCTTTACACTTTTTTGTGATTGATCCTTTAAAAATAGGATTGTCGTTTCGGCAAGTGTAAAGTGGCGAATAAAGGGCGCCCAATATCCCACACAAAAAATTAATGGCGAACTTGATAAACCAGCTCGTAACCAACCCTTCCACCGCTGAACATATTCCCGGATACGGTGTCTATCCGCACCTTGCTCGTAAAGCTGGGAAATACGTTTAACATGTTTTTTGAGGCTATCCACTTAAGGCGGGACAAACCTTTAAAATCAAGCGTCTTGGCAGCCTGAATTTTAGGGGTCCAAAGCTAATTATCCACATAAAAATCTTTGAAAATATCCCGGCTTAAGTGCAATACCCGTGAATGAATAAGATTCAATCATTGAGCGATACTTATAACGGAGTTCTTATCTGAAAGTTTTTTAACAATAGACCAAGAAAACAAAAAAACATGACTAATTATTCAAATAGTTGACAGATATCACTTGTTTTGGAGTTGTGCCTATGTGTCAAATCTGTCATCTACTTTGTTGACTAAGTATCATAAACTGAATAAAATTCATTCACGGGTATTGGGCTTAAGTGGGTAGCCTTTTTTGACGGTTTGGCATGACGCCGTTAAAATATCCGGCTTGAAATGATAGCCCAGGAAATCAAAACCTTTATCGGTTCTTCCGATAAAGGTTTTGTTCGGGTGTTTCTCCACCTTGAGTATGTTCAAAACCTGATTAACGATACGGATTGCCCCACGCAATTTCTACCGGGTCGGAGCAACAATGACCCAGTCATCTATGAATCGGGCGTAAAAAGGACCCGTGGCTTCAACCGCATCATCCAGCGGTTTTAAATAGAGTTCACCCATCAGCGGAGAGAGCGGGCACTCCAATGTGATACCCTAAGTAGTGTCTGAACGGAAATCCTGAAA
>DAOURZ010000281.1 GCA_030627475.1 Deltaproteobacteria bacterium
GTGGACGAAATAACTTCCACTGTCCTTACTTAATTATGTTATTAAATATTTCAAACGCTGCCTTAACTGCCTTATTATCGTCAGGCATTTTAATAGTAGGAATTCCAGTTAAGTCATATTCGTAAAGTGTCCTGTCATCAGGAATTGTTCCTGCAAGTTCAACGCCATTATCTTTAATAATATTAACTACAACATCAGATGGTTCTTCCTTTGTTTTGTTAATAATCAGATAGCTTTTTGAAACTCCTATATTCAGGTCAGTTGCAAGTTTATTAATTCTCATAGCTGTTTGAATTCCGCGTCTTGATGTGTCGGAAAGAATAAGTAGAACATCAACATTTTTTGTTGTTAACCGACTTATATGTTCCATCCCGGCTTCATTATCTATTACTATATAAGGATAGTTGCCTGTAAGCCGTTCAAGAAATCCCGATAGAAGATTATTTGCAGCACAGTAGCAACCTGATCCTTCAGGCTGTCCCATAACTATGAGATCATATCCTTCAGTTTCAACAATAGCCCGGTCAAGTTTCATTGACATGAATACGTCTTTGGTCATACCGGTGGGCACTTTCCCTTTTTTCATTTCTTCACGGGCATTTCCAAGTGTATCAGCAACTTCAAGGCCAAGTACTTCATTCAGGTTGGCATTAGAGTCAGCATCTACTGCAAGTACAGGAATTTTCCCCTTGAGTAATAAATATTTTATCAGCATGCCGGCTATTGTGGTTTTGCCGGTGCCGCCTTTTCCGGCCAGAGCAATTAAAAAAGACATATAATAGTTATCTCTCCAAAGATATAGGTAAGGAACGTGGACGAATCAACTTTTGTGATTTGAGCCTATATTTGTGATTTGGGCAAATTCGACTCAAATCTGTGCGCCTACATAGGGAAATTAATTCGTCCACGTTTCTAATTATAATTTTTAAATAATTATGCCAAGTTAACAAAACAGTCAAGTGTTTTAGATAAATGTATTTTTGGGCGAACCCTAAAGCCCGGTATAACCTGGGCCATCACCACCTTCAGGGCATGTCCAGGTAATATTCCCGAACGGATCCTTAATCTCGCAAGTTTTGCAGTGAAGGCAGTTGGCCGGATTAAGTTTAAGTTGTCTTTGAGAAGTTTTTTCGTCTGTTTCAATTTCGTAAACATCGCCTGGGCAGAATTTTGTACAGGGGCATTGATAATCCGTGTAGCATTGATTAACACATAAATTCCTGTCATGAATTATAATGTGGGATGGCTGATCCTCCCTGTGCATGGTTTTTGAAAGATAAACACCTGTAAGTTTATCTACATACAAAACACCATCAAAAACTTTTTTGTCTGATTTTTTTCCGGCGCGCTCATTATTTTTTGCGATTTCTATTGTATTGCAATCTTCTTCAATAGGCATATTATCATATATACCCCGTCCTTTTGTGAGATGTTGAGCTCCAAGAAGTACAAATTTAAGCAAACCTTTTTTCGAAAGACCCTGTGAAAAATTTCTTCCTTCAAAAATTTCTTCTCTTGCCCAGCTTTTTTCAAATAATTCATTATAATGACCGAGAGTTTTCTGAGTAAAACTGTTTTTTTCAATAGCTTTCATAATTGCTTCTGCGGCTAGCATGCCGGATTTCATTGATACATGAATTCCTTTAAGACCCGGTGTATTGTGCATGGAAGCACAACTTCCGACAAATATTCCACCATCAACAGATAACCCTGGAATTGTAAAATATCCTCCTGTGGGAACAGTTCTTGCGCCTTGTTCTATCACTTTACCGTTTTTAATAATATCAGCGACAAAAGGATGCTGTTTGAATTTTATAAATTCCTCGTAAGGATCAAGCATTGCGTTTCTGTAGGATAGTCCTGTAAGAAAACCTGTAGAAACCTTGTTGTCTTTCATTTCATATATAAATCCGCCCCCTGGAGTATTAAGGCCGAGTGGATAGCCGCAAGTATGAATATCGTTATATTTGCCGGTTGTAAAATAATTTTTTTCAGGAAGCTGAATAACTTCTTTAATTCCGGTTTCAAAAACCTGCGGCATTTTTCCGGAAAATATATCAAGTTTTTCTGCAATATCTCTGACAAGGCTTCCTTTTGAACCTTCTCCCAGAACAGTTACTTCAGCCAACAAATCTATTCCCTGTTCAAAATTACTTTTTTTGGCGCCGTCCTTTCCAAGTCCTTTGTCGCCTGTCCGGACACCGGTTATTGTTTTTTGATCCAGGGCATAAAGAATCTCTTTCCCTGCAAAACCGGGAAATATATTTACCCCAAGTTCTTCGGCTATTCCGGCAAGCCACTTTGTAAATTTAGATAAACTGATAATAAAAAAATTTTTATTGTGCATGTATCTCGGGATAAAAGGTAAACGATAATGTTTATTTTTTGTCAGAAAGTAAAATCCGTCACCGCTTACAGTTGTTTCAATTGGACAGCCTTTTTTTAGAAAATCAGGCATAAGCTCTTTTAATGCAACCGGATTTAAAACAGCTCCGCTCAAGGCGTGTGAGCCTATATCCGATCCTTTTTCAATGAGAGCCACTTCAAGTGTTATGTTTTTTTCTTTTGCAATCTGCATCAACCTTATTGCGCCTGCAAGGTTTGCAGGACCGCCTCCGACAAAAAGTACATCAAAATTGATTTTTTCACGTTCGCTATTCATTTTTCCTCTTTCCTTAATTTACGATCTCTTGGCCTGAATTCTTTACATTTATAGATAGTTATGATTTTTTTCAAAAATTTTGGAACGTGGACGAATTAACTTCCGCAAGTAGGCGCACA
>DAOURZ010000021.1 GCA_030627475.1 Deltaproteobacteria bacterium
TATCCGGTATTTCATGTCACAGCCATAACTCATAGAAAAAATCCGGTTTATAATGCTACACTTGTCGGGCGTCCGCCAATGGAAGATTGCTATCTTGCAAAGGCCACAGAACGCATTTTTTTGCCAATGCTTCAGACGGTTATGCCTGAAATATGCGATTACTGGTTTCCGTGGGAAGGAGTTTTCCATAACATAGTTATTATATCTATTGACAAGGAATATTCAGGGCATGCACAGAAAGTTATGAGCGGGCTCTGGGGACAGGGGCAGATGAGTTTTTGTAAAGCAATTGTGATTGTCGACAAAGATATCAATCCTCAGGATCCGAATAAAGTAATAGAAGAATTGGTGACACGGCTTGATATTACTTCTGATATTACCATGGCAAAGGGTATTCTGGATGTGCTTGATCATTCATCTTCGTTGCCCAATTTTGGGAACAAAACAGGTATTGATCTAACTACCAGATTTAAGGATGAACCACCAAGAAACTATAGAAAACCTTTAAAAAAAATGTCCGATGCTGTTGATTTGTCAAGTATAGTAATAAACAGGTTGCCCGGTTCCGTTAAATGCAGACATCTGTTTCATAATATATCAAAAAGAGAGAATTGTTTAAATAACATACTTGCGATTTCAGTGGAAAAGACAGAGCAGAGAGGTGGAAAAGCCTTTGCGCTGATGTTATTCGAGATAGATGAACTTGATATGTTCAATATATTTATTCTCTTTGACAGAGAAATTGACCTTTCGGATGGCTCTCTTATGCTGTGGAAGATTTTCAACAATGTTGATCCGGGAAGAGATATGGTCTTTCAGGAAGGACGTATTGTTATAGATGCATGCAAGAAGGGGATAATGGACGGTCATGTAAGAGAGTGGCCGGATGATCTGACGTTTGATTGATGGTTTCACGGTTTTTAAATGATCCCGTCATTCTCAATTACGTTTTTCCAGATTTTCTTTACGTTTTCACGCAGATCAATAAATTCAGTATCAGGTACTTTGGCGGGTTTTTTCTGAAGACTGAGCCTGTGAGCAGATGCTCTATATTTAAGATAGGTTTCCCGGAGGAAACGCGCAGTAGAATTGTCCAATATATTTGTTTCAATCAACGTTTCCAAAAGGCGCACAATGTCTGTCCATTCGGCAAGTTTATTATATTCGCTGGATTTCAAAAGTATAAGATACTGAACTATAAACTCAATATCAACCATACCTCCTTCGTTCTGCTTGAGATCAAAAAAATCTGGTTCCGGGTTTAAAAGCTCTTTGCGCATACGTTTCCGCATGTTCATGACGTCTTGCTGAAGACTGGTTTTGCTGCGTGGAAGAGTAAGCACCTCTTTCCTGATCTGTTCAAAATATCTCGTCAGGTTAATATCTCCACTTACTGCTCTTGCCTTAACAAGTGCCTGATGTTCCCATGTCCAGGCTTTTTCAATCTGATATTTTTTAAATGCTTCAATGTGGCAAACCAGAGAACCGGAACTTCCGCTTGGACGCAATCTCATATCCGTTTCATACAATCTTCCCGCAGAAGTATGTGCTGTTAGAATATGAATAACTCTTTGCCCCAGGCGGGTAAAAAACTGAGAATTATCTATTGGACGTATTCCGCCTTTTGTTTGTCCTTTAATCGCTGAATGAAGAAAAACCAGATCAAGATCACCACCATAACCTAGTTCAATACCGCCTAACTTGCCATAGGCTATAACAGCAAAACCTCTTTCGCTGGTTTTTCCGTCAAGAAGGCAAGTTGGCTTTCCATGTTTTTTAATTAAATAATTCCATGAAATTTCAAGAACTTCATTAATTATTGTTTCGGCAATATCGGTAAGATGATCACTTACTTTCATCAAGGGAATAGCATTTGTAACATCCGCTGCTGCAATACGTAATTTATTGATCTGTTTAAAAATGCATAATGCTTCAATTTGATATTCAAGATCCCGGTCAGGTATATGGCGCAGTTTTTTTCTTAGCTCATTTACAATATCGGATTTTTCAGGTGGTATATACAGAGTGCGGGCATCAAGCAATTCATCCAAAAGAACAGGGTGTAGCGCCAGAAAAGAAACTATCCATGGACTTGCATTTGAAAGTTTGACGAGATGAACAAGAGCATCAGGATTTTCTACAAGAAGAGCTATGTAACAAGTTCGTCTTTCTATTACTTTGATCAAATCAATTATACGGTTTAAAGTAAGATGTGGATGTTCGGATTTTCCGGTTTCCTTTAACACAAGCGGGATAAGTTTATTGAGCCGATTTCGCCCTTCATTGCTCAGTAATCGTGTTTTAGGATCATTGCGAAGATGTTCCAGCAAACGCAATACTTCATTCGGCTTATCAAATCCGGCATTTAAAAGTACTTTATTATTAAGATCATTCTTTGTCAGATCAAGCCATACATTTTTTAATTCATTATCAATTTTTTTACTTTTTGTCTCAAAATCTTCAGTAGCAAGCAATTTATTGAAATGATAGTGAACACCTCCCATGTGCCGTTTAAGCTCTAAAGCAAAAAACTCCCATTTATCAAACCCTATGGATGCGGCAAGACGTGCTTTTTCGACAGGATCTGACGGGATTTTATGGGTCTGCTGATCAGAAAATTCCTGAAGCCGGTGCTCTGTATTTCGTAAAAACTCATATGCTTCTGTAAGGTCATTGCAAACATCCTGTGGAATATACTTTCTGTTCGCAAGAATTTTTAACACATTCAGAATACTACGCTCCTGAAGAACAGGCACTACTCCTCCACGTATAAGTTGAAATATTTGTCCGAAAAATTCTATTTCCCTTATACCTCCGGGGCCAACCTTAACATTCCTCCCCATTCCCTTACGACTTACTTCAAGAGAAATTTTGTGCTTCATATCCCTTAAAGATTCATAAACTCCAAAATCAAGATATCTACGAAAAACAAAAGGCTTAAGTCTGTCTAAAAGTGTTTCTCCGGCTTCTTTGTCGCCGGCCACAATCCTTGCCTTAATCCAGGCATAACGTTCCCATTCCCGGCCATGTCTCTGATAATAAGCCTCCATGTTATCGAAACTCATAACCAGAGGTCCGTTTTCGCCAAACGGTCTAAGCCGCATATCAACTCTAAAAACAACTCCATCGGGAGTGGTTGTTCCAATTACATTTAAAAGACGTCTGCAAAGGAGCATAAAAAATTCTTCATTACTGATTGATTTTGAGCTGCCTTTTGTTCTTCCGGCTTCAGCATATGCAAAAATCAAATCAATATCTGAAGAAAAATTAAGCTCGTGTGCTCCAAGTTTACCCATACCAAAAATTACAAGATATTGTTGCGAGCCGTCAACTCCGGCAGGAGTGCCGTATTCAGAGCATAAAGATTTATAAAGAGCTGAAATCGCTTCTTCGAGACACGCATCTGCAAAGGTTGAAAGATCAGCCATTGTTTCCGGAAGATCTGCCCAGCCGACAATATCCCGCCATGCGATTCTTACTTTCTCACGAAGTCTGAAACAACGCAGCATACCTGAAAGATTATTATTTTCTTTTGCCTCAGAAAGAAAGATTTTAAGCTTATTATTATATTCATCCTTTGCGTACCGTCTTTTAATATCGCCGCTTATAATAAGATCAGCCAGCATCTGTGGATTGCGCATGCACCCTCTAAAAACAAAATTACTGAAAACAAAAACCTTTTTCATAACAGCAAATATTTCAGGACAATGCCTGATTTCAACCTTTGCCTTCTTTGCTGCGGCTATAAAGGAATTCAGCTTGTTTTTTGCTTCTTCCGTTAGTTCTTTCGGGATATCATTTGCCGGTTTCATCACTTTCCACTTTCCACTTTCCACTTTCCACTTGTTAACGGTTACCAATGCATTATATATCAGGAAAGTATCAGAGTTTAAAGTGTTAATCCGTGGCTGATCGCAATGAGTGGTTGTTCCGTCAATAACAGCGCAAAGCGTAAGGAACGTGGACGAAATAACTTCCGCAAACAGGCGCACAGCTTTAGATCGGGCAAAGATGATCAGAAACTGTGATGTATAGTTGGGGAAGTTATCTCGTCCACGTTCCTAAAAAATGGCCGGGAATCAGTCCTGTGGTGACAAAGCACAGATACATTGCATTTTATATGTAAATACCGTATTGCACAA
This sequence comes from Deltaproteobacteria bacterium, assembly GCA_030627475.1. GTDB lineage: Bacteria > Desulfobacterota > Desulfobacteria > Desulfobacterales > ETH-SRB1 > B13-G4. The sequence goes on from DAOURZ010000021.1 coordinate 4,143, forward strand.
ACATGATTAAAGGTTCCGGGGATTCATTCAGATTTATAATCGGTTCTCAATATTTCTTATATTTTGGTATTATGGGCATTTTTTTGCCCTATTTTAATTTATACTGTTATCATCTTGATTTTACCGGTTTTCAAATAGGACTGCTGTCTGCCATCAGAACGGTGACGATAGTTTTGTTTCCATTATTCTGGGGGGCCCTGGCAGATCGTTTTCAAATTAGGAGACCGATATATATATTATGCAATTTCGTAAGCGCAGGAATATGGACATGCTATTTTTATACCACTGATTTCTGGTTAATGTTCGTTATTACTATGTGTTATGGAATTTTTTATGCACCGATTATATCTTTTCTTGAAGCTTTTACGATGGATGCTCTTGGCAAAGAGAAGAAAAGTTACGGGAAGCTGAGGGCATGGGGATCATTTTCTTTTATTGTTATTGTAGTAGCTCTTGGCAGAATAATTGATCTTTTTTCAATCGAAATTATTATTGCGGTAATTCTTGCGGGCTCTATGCTTCAGGCATTCATTTCTCTTAAAATCCCGAATGTCGTTATTTCAAAAAAGGGGTCTTTTACTCCTGATACAAAAAATTTATTAAAGAAGCGTATAACCGTCTTCCTGTTTTGCAGTTTTTTAATGCTTCTAAGCCATGGAACCTACTATGCTTTCTTTTCCATCCATTTAGACAACCTTGGATATGGTAAAACATTTATCGGAATTACATGGGCTTTGGCTTCAATTGCAGAAATACTTGTAATGATACAATCAAACAAAATATTCAAGCGTTTTTCCCTGAAAAATGTTCTGGTATTTTCATTTGCGATAGCAACATTAAGATGGTTAATACTTTTCTTTGTAAAATCTCCGGTTTTAATTCTGTTATCACAGATTTTTCACGCTGTTACTTATGGAGCATTTCATATAGCAAGTATATTATATATTGATTTGTTAATTCCCGATAAAGCCAAAACTCTGGGGCATGCAGCAAATAATGCTGTAACTTACGGCCTTGGGATGACAGTCGGATTTCTCTTTAACGGCTATTTCTATAACAGGCTGGGTGTATTTAATTTGTTTATAATAAGCGGTCTTATTGCCTTGTTCGGAGGTTTGATTTTTTATTTTTCGAATGAATAACAAAAGCCGTAACTCCTTAGAATTACGTCGCTATTTTTTCTATTCTATGTGGCGCCGAAGGACGGTTTTTGTCGGATGAACTTGCCTCCGGCAGCAGGGTGTTTTAATAGCCATTATTTTCTTGACCAGTGTTTGGACACCTCACACTTCGGCAGAACCATCCGATTTACTCATCTGATTCAAACAATTAACAAAAATTGATAACTTTGTTCTATTTTGGTTATACTCATTAGAAATGGCGGGTAAAAGCATGTGGAAGGATTGTCAGACTAAGTAGACTGCCACAAGAATAGCCACTAATATTGCAAGGGTGCCAATTGCCAATCCAGAGATGCTAATTAGCATTTTTTCCCGTTGTTTTTCTATTTTTTTATTTAATTCTGGTCGAGCGAGATCAAGGATATCGTCTATTTTTTGGAGCTGAATAAGATACTCATCACTCTTTTGGTAATCATTATTGTCTTTTTCTTTATCTGTCCGATTTAACCCTTCAGCCCTCTCACTTAAACTTTTTTTACCAACATCCCATAGGAAATCATTAATCTCTCTGGCTTTTACCAGGTAACTTATATAATTTGGGACAATATCTGGTATTGTCGTGCTTTCATAATCTTCTTTGAATTTTCTTATTCGTTCAAGATAATATACTACTCCGGCCTCATTTGCATCGTAGATTGCCCTTTGGCAATGATTCTTCGCCTTCTTTAATTCATCATGTAATCCATCCTTGTTTAGATATTCATCTCCATTTCGAAGTTGTTCCGCACGTAACAAATGAAATGCAACATAGCGTAGCTGATTAACAGCCGGAAAAGACACTCCATCCGCAAAATATTCATTTTTTTTGATTTTTTGTTCAGCGTATGTAAATAGGGCTGATATTTCACCGAGCAGATCAGGAAAGGAGTCATTCATAGCTAAAAGTCATATGCCTGCAGTTGGGCTTTTCTTCGTTCAATATCTTTTTTCGTGACGTATCGTCCCTTAGATAAAGAAATGGAACCCGTGGCGTGTCTTTTTATGATGCGGTTTACTATTCGTCTGTCATCGTCTTCCGTGTGAACAGGTGGCTTTGGAAACAACTTGTTCAGCAAGACAAAAATCTTCATTTCTTTTCTCCCATATCCATATTTTAAAAACACATAATAACGCAAACTATCCATTATGGAAGGTTATGTCAATATAAAATTTATATATCTTCGCTGCATTCATCATTATAACATAGAGTTAATCCATCTTTTCTAATAAAAAAATAAATTCTATAATTACAACCGGTTGATTTTTTAAAATCTTCATTATAACATTATTTTTGTTCATTTTTCAGCTTCTTTTGACTCATTTATCTAATAATTATAGTACTGTATAGTACTGATTGTTACCTTTTCTGTTTTTGTCGTGATCTTTAGAAAATTCATAATTATAGCGTGTACATATATCAACAAGAAAATCAAAACTTTTTCATGGCACTACATTTAGAAATTGCGCGAACTTGTTTCGTAATGGATTGAGTTTATTAGGAGAACATTTTGTGGTGCCATAAAATGTTCTCAAAATTTGTTCAATCCGAAATCACAAAAGTTGAAGGAATAGCGAGTTATTTCAAGATGTTTGTAATTTCAGATCGGGCAAATATGACCTGAAGCTATGATGCATGGTTGGAGAAAACATTCCGGTCATGATCGGGGATTGCTGTAAGATATGCTTTGCGTCGGGAAAAGTTGCCAAAATAGAAAAGCCACAACTTTTTGAGATTGTGGCTAATTCTTTATAGATGGTGCCGAAGGCCGGATTTGAACCGGCACGAGTCTCCTCACTACCCCCTCAAGATAGCGTGTCTACCAAGTTCCACCACTTCGGCACAATAAAAAAATCCGTCAGTTCGTTGAATTTTCCGTTGAATTTTCCGCTGTTTGTGTCTGTGTTGCAGGCTCTGGCTCTGGCGTAGATTTTGAGGTTTCTTCCTGCGCAGGTAAACTTTTTTCAGGCTCAGCATGCTGTTCTATTGGTGTTTCTGTGTCAATCATAATGGAATCTCCGGTTTTATGACTGGACATGTATGCAAGCCCCAAAGATGTCAGCATAAATATTATAGCGGCCGCTGTTGTTGCTTTGCTTAAAAAAGTTGACGCACCTGTACTTCCAAAAAGAGTCTGGCTGGAACCGCCTCCAAAAGCAGCCCCCATATCAGTCCCTTTTCCTGTCTGCAGCAAAACGATCATAATTAGAGCTATACAGACTATAACATGTATTACTATTAATAATGGTGACATATTACCGTTTTGATATTGTAATTACTCAAGTTGTTAGGTTTAAGGGTTCTCACTTGCCAGCATGCAGGAATAAAAAAATGAGTTTTTAAAATTTATGTTAATTGTAATTGACAAGTTTACTGAAAGTATCGGGATTCAGGCTTGCCCCTCCGACAAGAGCACCATCAACATCAGGCATAGCCATAAGTTCCGAGATGTTGTCTGGTTTTACACTTCCTCCATACAGTATTCTGATGGAACCGGAAAGTTTGTCTCCAAATTCTTTTTCAATTAAAGAACGCAAAAACAAATGAACTTCCTGAGCTTGCTCCTTTGTTGCTGTTTTACCTGTTCCAATGGCCCATAGAGGTTCATATGCTATGACTATTGTTTTTAGATCATCCAGAGAAAAACCTTCTAACCCCTTTTTTACCTGTTTGTCAAGTACAGAAAATGTATAATTTGATTCTCGTTCTTTTTCAGATTCTCCAACGCATAGAATTGGTATTAATCCAGCTTCTAATGCGGCTCTGACTTTTTTGTTGACGGTTTCGTCATTATCACCAAAGTACTGCCGTCTTTCTGAATGACCTATAATTACATATTTACATCCTGCTGATCCAAGCATAGCGGGTGATATTTCGCCGGTATAGGCACCCTCTTTTTCCCAGAAAAGATTCTGTGCTCCAAGAGAAATACAGCTCTCCCTGATAATACCTGATACAGAGTAAAGCGCTGTAAATGGAGGTGCAATCATAACATCTTTTCCAATAGTCCCTGATAAAAGTTTTACAAGCTGTTCTGAAGTTTCAATAGCTTCGGAAATTGTTTTAAACATCTTCCAGTTTCCGGCAATAAAAGGTTTGCGTTTTTCCATTTTATTCGACTCCTGTAATTAAAAAGGAGATAGGAAACAGGATCCCTATCTCCTCTATCTATACCTTAAAGCTGCGATCCAATCATAGCTGCCAGATCTACCATCCTAGTTGAGTATCCCGTTTCATTGTCATACCATGAGAGTACTTTAACCATATTAGCTGCGACATAAGTTGTTGAGGAATCAACAATGGAAGACAACTTCGATCCGTTAAAATCCGTAGATACAAGCGGAAGATCGCAATATCCAAGTATGCCTGAAAGATATCCTTCCGAAGCGCTTTTGAGTGCCTGGTTTACATCGGAAACTGTAACTCCTGATTTTTCGATAGTAGCCACAAAATCAACAATAGAAACATTCGGTGTTGGAACTCTGATAGCGAGCCCGTTTAGTTTGCCTTCCAGTTCCGGCAGTACAAGAGATACTGCTTTTGCAGCACCGGTTGTCGTTGGAATCATGTTTAGAGCTGCGGATCTTGCCCTTCGAAGGTCCTTGTGCGGGAAATCAAGAAGACGTTGATCACCTGTATAAGCATGTATGGTAGTCATTAATCCGCATTTTATGCCAAAATTTTCAAGGAGTACTTTGGCAACCGGTGCAAGGCAATTTGTAGTACACGATGCATTTGATATTATATTATGTTGTCCGGAATCATACTGATTTGAGTTTATACCCATTACAATTGTAATGTCAGGATTTTTGGCAGGTGCGGATATTATAACCTTTCGTGCTCCTGCAGCAAGATGCTTTGAAGCATTTTCGCGATCTATGAACAGACCGGTACATTCTGCAACAACGTCAACCTCAAACTCTTTCCATTTCAGTTGCTCAGGATTTCTGATTGACGTAAAAGCAACAGACCTGCCGTCAACCTCAATTGAATCTCCTTTTGCTTTAACTTCTTTGCCAAGATTTCCGTGAACGGAGTCATAAGTTAGAAGATGAGCCATTGTAGCTGAATCAGTGAGATCATTAATAGCCACAACTTCAACGTCAGGATGATTCATTGCAGCCCTGAATATCAGTCTCCCAATCCTTCCAAAACCGTTTATTCCTAATTTAATGCTCATAATACTCCTTGTTATTGTTTAAAACTTTAATAAATAGTAATAAGTTATGGCATCTTTCATTTACCGGGTTACACCTGGTCGAAAAGTAGCATCGGCATCCTGCCGCTGATTTAAGAGGCTGGATGCCGATGCTACAATTTTTAGCTCCAATAAAAGTATCAACTACTTTTACCTCAAAATGAAGGATGCCTAAGTTAGGCGCGGATTTTAACAGAATTACATTGAATTATCAATGAACTTGGTTTCAAGAGATAGGCAACATTACCCATTGGTTACAATTTCCAGTGAAACTCCGTATCCTTCCGTGGTAGCTTTTTACAAAAAAATTATCTTCGCTTGTTTCCTTTTAAAATTCCACTTGCCAGAGATATGCTCTTTTTACCAAAAGCCTCCAAGTTTACCACAAGACTGCTCAAGTCTTCATCTTTTCGAAGATTGGCTGCTCTTATCAAAATCGGGAGGTTTACTCCGGATAATACTTCCACATGTCCTTCTTCAAGGAATGAATAGCTTAAATTAGAAGGAGTTCCTCCAAACATATCTGTAAGAATCAGCACACCTTTTTTCCGGTCGACTTTTTTTATTCCTTCGGCAATTTTTTTGCGGAGAATTTCAGCATTTTCGTTCAGATTTACTGAAACCGATACCATGGCCTCAGCCTTTTTTCCAAGAATGAATTCTGCTGCATCTATTAATGCATCTCCGAGATTACAGTGTGTAGTTATAACTATGCCTATCATAAAATTCCTTAATCACACAATTGTAAAAGAAAAAATACCTTAGGAACGTGGACGAATTAACTTCCGCAAGTAGGCGCACAGATTTAGGTCAGGTTTGTTCAATCTAAAAGCACAAAAGTCGAAGGAATAGCGAGCTATTTCAAGATTTTTGTGATTTTAGA
>DAOURZ010000317.1 GCA_030627475.1 Deltaproteobacteria bacterium
ATATATAGCTTTTTTCTATTTTTTTTGCTTTTCATTCAAAAATGGCCAATATGCTTTAAATTCAAAGAATTAGAGATAATTCACTTGCGTTAAGTGGATACCCCCCTTTATAAAATTATGCTTTTTTTATTTGTCCTATTACACAAATTTATACTGAATTAACTTTTCCAACTATGCATCACTGCTTCAATTCGCTTTTGCCTGAGCTCAAATTCAGCCTCAAATCCCAAAAATATTGAAAGAGCCCGCTATTTCATCAACTTTTGTGATCTGAGCCTATATTTAGAATTTGGGCAAATTCTATCCAAATCTGTGTACCTGCTTGTGGAAGTTAATTCGTCCACGTTTCTAAATATTTCTTCAGCTCCGGATAATTGATTTTACCTGTTCCCAGAACCGGTATTTCATTTAATCTAATCACTTGCCTGATATTATGGAGTGCGCTGAGACCGGCATCACGAATGTATGAATTTACGGACACCCGATTTGTGTCCTTAATTGTAAAAAGTATCAACTCAGGATTTTCCTCTTTTGGCATTGCTTCAACCGCAATTACATGGACATCTTCGTTATCACCTTCAAAGTGCGGTGCCAGTACTTCTTCTATTGCCGGCAAAGATATCATTTCGCCGCCCAGTTTAACAAAGCGTTTCAATCGCCCGCAAAAAGTCAAAATCCCATTATTGTCTTCGGATACAAGGTCGCCGGTTTTGTACCATTCTTTGCCGTTGTATTTAACAAAGGGCGACTTCCCGTTATAGTTAAGATATCCGCTAAATACGCTTGGACCGCTCACGAGAAGCATTCCAGCTCTGTTTCTGCCTACTTCCTTGCCGGTATCAATATCAATAATGGCATGTTCAAGTGATGGCATTATCCTGCCGATTGTATATGGCTTCGGAAAGTTTTCCATGTTGAAGGATATAACCGGCGAACATTCAGTCACACCATAGCCTTCGAGAAGTTTTATGGTCATGTGACGTTCATTTATGGACTCATAAACTGAGTCAGGACATTTTTCAGCACCGCTTATGACAAATCGTAAGGTTTGAAGCTGCTTACTGTTTGAAGCTTTCACAATGCCATTTAAAAATGTGGGTGTGCCGACCATTATTGATGCATTGTATTCCTCTATTAAACGCGCGATAGTCAATGCCTCGACAGGATTTGGATTATATACAGTATGTATGCCCATACATAACGGAAATACAATTGTTACTGTAATACCGAATGAGTGGAATGGTGGCAGTATACCGATCAAAACATCCTTTTCAGTGACGGTTGCCATTAAAGGGATATCCCGGATATTTGTCATTATATTATTGTGTGAGAGCGGTACAGATTTAGGCAGGCCTTCTGAACCACTGGTAAACAGGATTACAGCTATGTCAGTCATCTTTGGATGCTTTAACGACGACCATGTAAGCCGGCTCCTTAACCAGGCTGATATTTTGGATTTATATGAAATTTTGCAGCGAAGCTCCTCAAGAAATACAAAACGGTCGTTTAATTGTTCCAGGTTTACTCGTTGCGTTGAAAGCCTATCTATTAGAGCATTGGCAGTCAATATCTTATTTACACCTATATTATTCAGCGAATATACCATATTACGAGAGCCGACTGTCCAGTTTACCATAACCGGTATTTTGCCTGCAAAAAGGGTGGACAGATAGACAATAACAGCTCCTGCCGATGCCGGAAGCATTATCCCTATATGTTTGTCAGGTAAAGCCTTGATCAGGGGACTGAGCACCATAATTGCCGCAATGAGATCACGATATGTCTTTTCGCCGCTTACTTGATCTGCAATGATAAGTCTGGAAGGATTTTGCCTTGCCTGATTCAAAAAAACTTCAGTTATCGTACTGCCTGCGGCTACGCTTAATGGAGTATCTGAAGAAGGTTCTCCACGCCACCTCTGACTCGCAGGTTTCAATGGCGCTGTATTAGATGCCACGCCCTTGCCAATTGCAGCCAGCATCACATCTCCGACAGTATTCAATGAATCAATATCAACCTGAGAAAACCCGAATTCCTTTTCCAGCCATGCAATCACCTCAACCATGGCAAGGCTGTCCAGCCCAAGATCATATGCCAGATGCAGGTCTTTTTTCAGATCTGTCGATTCCGTAACTTGGTGTCCCGTAAATTGCCATAGAAATTCAACAACCAGTTTTTGTGTGGTTTCAGGTACGGCATATGTTTTCCAGTCAATTTTTACATATTTCGGCTCAGGGCGTATTTCAATGCCAGCCTTTTCATGGAAAAGATATGGCACACGGGTATTTCCGGAAGCATTGGCATTGTAAAAATCCTCCAGAAAACGGTTCATTGTAATCCGGTCTGCTGTGCGAGGAAAGTTTTTTGGTTCGAAAAACTCAATTTGTACCGGCCTTCGCGGCATGAAAAACAAGGCGTTAAGGAAAAGATACTTCAGAGCATGTTTAAGGGTAGACACAAGATCCGGGTTTTTGCC
>DAOURZ010000066.1 GCA_030627475.1 Deltaproteobacteria bacterium
AACAGATATATTAAATAGACGGGCATTTTTTGATGAATGTATAAAAATGGTTGATATCTCTAAACGGTACAAACATGACCTCTCCTTTATTATTATAGATATCGATTATTTTAAAGAAATTAATGATACCTATGGTCATTTAAATGGTGATATTGTCCTTATTGACATAGTAAATATTATTCGAAATTCTATTCGTACTACAGATATTTTTGGGCGTATAGGTGGAGAAGAATTTGCTGTCTTGATGCCTGAAACACACCAAAATGATGCCGTACATTTAGCAGAACGAATTAGAAAGAATATATCGGAACATACAAGTGTATTGGATAGTCATACCGTAAATGTAACCGTTAGTATAGGGTTGAGTTATTTGACCGAAGAAGACAGTATCATTCAAACCGTCTTAAGACGTGCAGATTTGGCACTTTCCCAAGCAAAAGAGAATGGTCGTAACCAAACGCTTATGTTTAATGAACTTTAAGCTTTCCTTATAATAGGACGTATAGAAGCAAAGCTCCTATTAGGCTACTCCAAGGGAATAAACACACAAATAGAAGTCTCAGAGAGGGTGAGGTTTGGTTTATAAGCATCGGATAACCCATTAGCGCTGAAATCCGTGTTATTATTTCTTGTCCCGGTTTATTTGTTGATCCCTGCATTGTATTCGGAACAGATAAAGAGCTTATCCTTCCTTCAATATTTGTTATTGTTCCTTGTGATTCATTAAGGGGCAGTGGGGGCAGAATTACTTCTGCGGCTGACAATAATCGTGAACGATAAGGTGATTGAGCCACCAGGAATTCAGCCCTGGAAAGAGAGTTTTTTACTGTCTCGTTGTATTCAATAGTTTCAGGAATGTCCCCCATCAAATAAATTACACGAATATCTCTTGTAAGAGTTTTTTTCAGTATTTTATTTGTTGATAATCCCGGTTGCTCAGGCAGATTTGTTTTCCAGGCATTTGCAATTTTTTTATATTCTTCAATATCGGTTACTCTTTTTTGTCTTGGAAAAAAATCAGGTGCAACACCCATATTAAGCAATCCGGAGCCATTGGATTTAAAAACAAGTGGAAAAAGATTCAAAAATCCCTGACCAGATATTGAAAGGAGTTGTTCAAGCTGATTCGTATCCCACTTAAAGATTTCCTTTGAATAAAGAAAAACAGTCGGCACTTTGTCTGAGATATCAGGTAATGTACCATCCACAAAAACAACTGTTGCTTTGTTTTTTCTTTGAGCGCGTCTGACAAGCGCATCAATTACCGGATATTGAACAGCGGGATTATCTGATGTGATAAAAATCCGTTTTGCATTTTCAATAGATTGATATTCAGCCGTAGCTGAAAGCAACGAGATAAATTCAGGGAAAATATCTATTTCAGACAGGCTATCGAAAAAATCAATATTCGGAGTTTTAATTACAGCTCTTAAAAATTTCTGAAATAGATATGCTTCTTCATTTGTGCATGATGATGTGGCAATCCCTGCAAAAGATTCAGGGTTGTATACCTTTTGAAGAGTTTTCAGCCGCTGGGCAACATAAGAAATCGCCTCATCCCATTCTACAGGAACAAATTGCCCATTTTGCTTGATCCCATTTTGCTTGATCAGGGGCTTATCCAGCCTTTTTCTTCTATCTACATCTTTATATCCGAACTTTCCATTTACACATAAATGGCCATAATTCGGCTTTTTATGCAGATCCGATGTTATCTTGACAAGGTCTTTTCCTATATAATTTAATGTTATTGCACAGCCGCAGCCGCATAATGAGCATGTGGTCGGCATGGATTCAAGATGGAAGGGACCTGGTCGTTTTTTTGTTTTTTCAACAAGGGCGCCTGTAGGACAATTGCTAACACATAAACCGCATGAAACACATTTATTGTTTATTACAGGCCCGTAAAATGATGCTTTACCTTTTTGATCATATTCCAGAGCTTCTAATTTGATTGCATCGGAACACTGGTATTCAGAGCAATTGCGTACGCATCGCCTGCAGTTGATGCACTTATTTGGATCAACTATGATATAAGGATGGGTTTCATCTATTTCAAATTTTTTCTCCTGCCAGGTTTCAATGTTTGAAATATCGACTTCATATTCTGTTGCATATTCTCTCAATTTGCATTCAAAGGCATCAATACATCCGCAGGAAAGGCACCTTTTTGCTTCTTGAACAGCGGTCTCTTCTGAAAACCCCAAATCTACTTCTTCAAAATTATTGCGGCGTGCACCTGCAGGAAGTTCCGGCATTTTTGCCCTTGGTTTGTTATCAATGCCTGCAAAATTTTGCGTGTCAACTTTATCAAGAGATCCTTTGCTTATATTAAATGGCATTTCAGGGGATTTCACAGGTTTTTTGCGAAGAAAAAGATCAATAGAGTTGGCAGCGCGTCTGCCTGCTGCGAAAGCAGATACCACCGTTTTTGGTCCTGTAAAAATGTCTCCTCCGGTAAATATGCCGACTACTTTTGTTTGTAAAGTGCCGGGATGTGCCACCACTGTGCCCCATCGTGTCGTCTCAATCTTTTGACCAAGCTCATCATTTTGTAATCCGCAAAGATCCGGAATCTGGCCGATTGCTGCTATTACCGTATCTACGTCAACAACTTGCTCGGAGCCAGATACCGGCACAGGAGACCTTCTTCCACTGGAATCCTTTTCTTTCAGTTCCATCCGGTAATATTCCATCTGTTGCAACTCGCCATTTTTTCCTATCAATATGGAGGGAGCGACAAGGATATTGATTCCGATTCCTTCTTCCTCAGCCGCATCAATTTCTGCAGCAAGGGCAGGCATTTCAACACGGGACCGTCGATAGTATATATCAACCTTTTTGGCGCCCAGTCTGAGAGCAGTACGGGCAGCATCTATGGCGGTATTCCCTCCGCCGATAACTATTACCTTGTTTCCGATCTTTACATCTTTGCCAAGTGAGACATCTGTCAGAAAAGTTGTGCCTTCTATAACATCTTTTAATTCTTCTCCGGGGATACGCAAGTTACGTGCACCCAAACAACCTAAACCTAAAAAAACTGCGCTATATCCGTCTGAAAGAAGACCTTCACAAGTAAAATCTTTGCCAAGCGAAGTATTTGTTTTTGCTTCAATCCCAGGCTGAAGAATAGATTCTATCTCAAGATCAAGTATATACCTGGGAAGACGATAATCGGGAATCCCGTACCGCAATTGTCCTCCTAATTCCGGCATGGCCTCAAATATTGTTACTTCATGTCCTTTTTGTCTGAGATAATATGCAGCAGAAAGTCCGGCAGGCCCTCCTCCAACCACGGCAACCCTGTAATCAGAAAGTTCGGGAAGACATGCAATTACTTTTTTATAGTTTTTTCGCTCATAATCACCAAGAAAGCGCTTTGAAAAATTAATACAAACCGGCTCATCAACTCTTTTGCGTCGGCATTCGGTTTCACAGGGGCGAGGGCAAATCCTTCCTATTACCAGGGGCATTGGACAGCGTTCCTTGACAAGTTCTAACGCTTCCGAATATTGACCATTAGCAAGCAGTGCGAGATATCCCTGGATATCCAGGTTTGCAGGGCAAGTGAGGTGACATGGCGCCACGCAGTCTCCATAGTGATTTGTCAGTATCAATTCCAGTTTATTTCGACGGGCCTGGCGAACACGTTCGGAATTGGTATCTATAACCATTCCTTCTTTGACTTTTGCCACACACGATGTAACAAGACGATCCTGCCCTTCAATTTCAACTATGCACAAACGACATCTTCCCAGGGGCTTGAGATGTTCCTGATAGCAAAGAGCGGGTATTGTTATCCCTGATTCTTCTGCTGCCTTAAAAATAGTAATGCCGGGTTTTACTGCGGTTTCTTTTCCATTAATCGTAAGCTGGATTTTTTTTGACAAGCCTTACCTCCTATGAACATGAGTGCCTAAAGTTAGTATAACGTTTTTTACTCCGCCCCTGTCCTCTGACAAAAATACTCCGCAAACCCCGCTGCAGACCCCCACCGCAAATGCAGCCTTTAAAACTTCGTTTTTTTAAAATTACTTTTCAATGCTTTGAAAAAAAACATATTTTTTATTTGTATTACTCTATCCACGAAGAAAATACAATGTCGAAATCTTCATAAGGAACGTGGCCGAAACAACTAAATATATTCAATGTGTTCCTGCGGTTAAACCTAATTTGAAATTTGGTCGCCTGTCTTGATCTTGAACAAAATTGAATATTTTGAAACCGCCTCTTTGTATTATAATGTTTCAATTGCAGTTAAACAAAACAGATCGGCAAAGATAGAATTTATTTTATCTTTGCCGATCTGTTTCAATTCTAATTAAGTCAGCAAACAATTATTGACAATAAATCTTTGCCGATCTATGGTTAATTTATGTTTTTTGGAAGGAAATATGAATTAAATATAATAAAAGATGCTATTGCTTCAAAGCGTGCCGAACTTGGTATAATTTATGGGCGCCGCCGCATTGGGAAAAGCTCCTTATTAATGAAAGCAATGTCACGAAAAGGAGATTTGTATTTTGAGGCGCTTCAAAATGTTTCTTTAAAAAAGCAGATTGATCATTTTTTATATCAACTGGCCAAGCAAACAAAAACACCACGGAGCGTTGCCGGAAACTGGCGCGAAGCTTTTGATATCCTTACATATCATATAAAAACAAATCGCCATTATGTTGTCTTTGATGAATTCCCCTGGATGGCTTCAGGGAGAAGTGAACTTGTATCCCTTTTGAAATATTACTGGGATAATCACTGGAAAAAAAATCCTGACTTAACTCTGGTTCTGTGTGGATCAATTGCCAGTTTTATGCTAAAACATATTGTTCATTCAAGAGCGCTGCATAATAGAAAAACATTTGAAATCAAGTTGCCACCTCTGATCGCTCAGGAAGCCGGGCTTTTTTTTAAAAACCTTCGTTCAGATTTTGAAATAGCCAGGTTTTTGATGGTTTTTGGCGGAATCCCGAAATATATGGAACAAATTGATCCACGACTATCATTTTCAGACAATGTGGACAGATTATGTTTTCAAAAGAATGGTTTCTTTGTGAATGAATTTGAAACCCTATTTAAAGAGCAGTTTAAAGTGGTCAGGAATTATGAGCGTATAGTGAAAGTTCTTTCTCAAAAGAGCTGCTCAAAAGAAGAAATCGGGAAACATTTAAAAATATCTTCAGGAGGCGGGCTTACCAGCTATATTAACAACCTGGAACAGGCCGATTTCATAAAAGTATTTACTCCAAAAGCGCCGTTTGGCGCAAGTGGAGAAAAAACAAAAAAACTTGTTTTATGGGATGAATGGTTACGATTTTATTTCAATTATATTGAACCGAACAGGAATATTATCGAACTTAATACTGAACCGGGGTTGTTTGATAAAGTTGCCGGACAAAGCCTGAATAATTATTTTGGGCTGGCTTTTGAAAAACTGTGCATGAAAAATCTGCTGAATATTTTTAAGAATATTGGTTATGATATACATCAAATTATCGGTTTCGGGCCATTTTTCAGACAGCGAAAAAGGAATGAAAGCCATGATGAAGGTTTGCAGATAGACATTTTAGTTCATAAAAAAGGCCAGGTTTTAACATTAATTGAGTGTAAATATTCAACGACACCAATCAGTACATCAATAATTCCTGAAATAGAGCGAAAAATAAAATTTCTGAAAGCTCCTCGTCACTTTACAATAGAGCGGGTTCTAATTTCAGGTGGAGAAATTACAGCAAATCTTCAGAAAAGTGATTATTTCCATCATATAGTTGGCATGGAAACTATCTTTTAATCTGCGCCATAAACTGAGTTCATTCAAGAAAATTACTTCGGCCTTGGCTGTCTCTGAGTATTTTGCTACATTTTATTCCCCTTGACCATTATATGGTGCATCACATGCGGGTGCATTTAATCTGGCTAAATGGGAATATCCGTGATCCGTTTGTCCATGAATTCAAAATTTTTGAAATTCCGATTTTAGGGTATACGGGCTATATCCCTTTTGAGCTGCTTTTATCACCGGCACAGAGCAAAACAACAAACGCATAAAATTAACTGGGTGGCTGATTGACTCAAGTAGCTACCACATGTTGTGGTTTTGACACATACATGGCTTTCACCGCAGGTGGACGCGTGGTCACGGCTTGCTGTACGAGTCGGTAGAAGAGCTTACCGCGATGCCGCGAGAGGCGACGGTTGAAGCGAAAACAGAACTCGTCGAGATACGCCTGCAAGTGAGAAGGAGTAACTGCTCCTTGATGAGTACCGTCCAACCAGCGTTTAAGTAAGGAGATTACCAGATGGACATGGTCGAGTTGTTTCAGTGCTGCCTCGCCGCCAGTGCTAACGATATGAGGGCGATGGTCGAATCCCTTAGCGGCGAGTTTGTCATAGACCGACAAGCCGTCAGTAACTACGATTGTGCCAAGTTCGACATAGTCCTGAACGAAGGACTCAACAGTATCCCGATCTATCGCCGCAACGCATCGGAAACGAACCCGTCCGAGTTTTTTCTTTGTATCCCCTTCTACCGCAACAAGAACTAATGTTTTGCCTTCTGCTCCACGTCCCCGGGTTCCTTCTTTTTGTCCCCCCACATAGGCCTCATCCACTTCTACGCGCCCGGCCAGACGTTCACGGCCAATACGAATCATGACGCTACGGAGTTTTTGCAACCAACCCCAAGCGGTCTGGTAGCTTCCGAACTCGAAAGTGTCACACAGATTTCTGGCACTTAGTCCCGTCTTCTGAGCCATCATCAGCCACATGACGTGAAACCACAAACACAACGGCTTGCGACTATCTTCAAACACCGTCCCAACAGTCACCGAACTCTGTCGCTGACACCCTTCGCAATACCACAGCCCACGATCCGTGCGCCACGCCTTCGTGCTGTTGCATTTCGGACAGACAAAACCAGATGGCCATCGAATCCACTCTAAATACGCCGAACAGTTTTCCTCCGTCGAAAACCAGTCCAGAAATTCCTCAAAATTCCGAGGATACGGGTTCGTGATCGTTGCTTTCATAGACCAGGTGTACAGAAGAGTTGTTGAAGGAAAGATGATTCCCCATCATGAAAAAGTCTTTTCAATCTTTCAAGAACACACCGAGTGGATCGTAAAAGGCAAAGCCGGTGTGTCACAAGAGCTTGGGTTAAGGGTCTGTATTGTCAAAGATCAATATGG
>DAOURZ010000381.1 GCA_030627475.1 Deltaproteobacteria bacterium
ATGTTGCACTGGTGGCTGCCAGTTTCCCATTTCCCTCTTTTTCTGCCCGTATTGCAAAGGGATCATAACATACCACAGCTTTAAATCTGCCGGATATGAAGTTGCTGGGCAGTTCCTCCACTTTCTGTTCAATCAATTGTACATCTGAAAGAGTAAGATTGTTTTCTGTAAGATACTTATGAACTCGTGAGTCATAAGTTCTCAAAATAGACATTTCTTTTTTTAAAATAATATTGTATCATAACCTCCAAAAAAATCAATTGAAAGGAGGTTATGATGTTTAAATATATCTGCGATGCTTTGAAATTTTTTCGAAGCATATTTTCCAGAAATTCATCATGGATATTATTTTGCATGGTGATTTTGGGATTTATAGGAACAACCGAGATGGGAGGTGTCACATCTTTTTGCCGGTATTGGGGTGTGGGTGAGACTCTTTACATGGCTTTTCTCAATTTTTTTAAAGCATCGTCCTGGTCAA
Source organism: Deltaproteobacteria bacterium (assembly GCA_030627475.1). Lineage (GTDB taxonomy): Bacteria > Desulfobacterota > Desulfobacteria > Desulfobacterales > ETH-SRB1 > B13-G4. The sequence continues at coordinate 482 of DAOURZ010000381.1, forward strand.
TTCCTACTCTTCTTGCTCAGTGGGGAACATATGTACTGCTTCAGGATGTAACAGTTTTTTCCATGGGAAGAGCTGTTATTCTTGGAGATCATACCCATGTTGCGAAAGACGGTCGGCGGATGCCGGGTGTAGTCTCAATGCGCCAGCAATCTGAAACCCAGAGCAAACCCTCTTACTTCCGAGGACATTGCTGGGGTGTTACCGGGCTGGTAGTCGGTTCAATGGCGGCTCCTTACTGTCTTCCACTGGCTTTGGGCATCCAATTGGGGATGATTCACATTGGTCAGAAACAAGACAATGAGAGCAAGAAAAACCCTGATACCATGGGAACAAAGGTTGTGCTAATGGCACTTGAATTTGCCGTCAGACACCATATGTTCTGTATTCTTGTGCTTGATGCGTTTTTTCCTTCCGCAGCGGTTTTTAACCTGGCAGCCTCTGTCTGGTGTATTGAGACACAGCAGCCTATGTTAACATTGATCGTCAGAGCCAAAAAGAATTGTGTGGCTTATCAAGAACCGAAAGAATATAAAGGAGTCGGTCGTCGTCCTAAATATGGTGAAAAGGTCACTCTCATGGAATCATTTGATCATCCGCACCTGTTTTCTAAAGTCACCTGCCAGATTTATGGCAAGAAGGAAACTATTGATATGGCTGTATTTGATCTGTTGTGGAAACCGACAGGAGGAATGATTCGTTTTGTCCTGGCCAGAACAAGTCTGGGTTCTATCGTTTTAATGTGCAGCGATTTGAAACAAGATCCTGTTGCTGCTATTGAACTCTACTGTATAAGGGTTCGCATTGAAATTATGATTGATATGCTCAAAAATTTGATCGGAGTCTTTTCTTATCGTTTTTGGTCAAAAAAAATGCCCATACATTCAAGAAAACCCAAAACAAATAAGCTGTTGAAACCTGTTCCCAAGGATTGTCTTGACACAGTTAAACGCTGCTGGGATTCATATGAACGTTTTGTAATGTTAGGAAGTATTTCTTTGGGGCTTCTTACTTTGATCGCTATTAAATATAAAGATGTAATATGGGAGCAGTATGATGGATATCTGCGAACACGATCACGGGAATGTCCATCTGAGAGAACGGTCAGATATGTGATCGCTCGTCTCATACTCAAGAATTTCCTCATTTCCGCACCAGCAGGGATAATGCGAGAAATCTGGAACAGATGTTTTGAGATAAAAAAGTTCAAAAGAAATCCAATTCGAGCATCTGAAGTTAAAAAATAGGCTGTATAAGGCTTTACAGCAGATTTAAATTTCAAACAATTCCTATTATTACACTATATTTGCGCTCTGAATTATGATGAAAACTTATGACTCACGAGCAATATTGAGAAATGATTATATCAAATATATGATGATTTCAGCCAAAAATATCACACCCACAAAAGAAGCACTGGTAAGCGGAAATTTTTCAGTCTCCTGCCGATATACCCCTGAAGGCGGAAATGCTGACGGCAGTGATGATAAATTTGCCCAGAGTATTGCCAATCAATGGGATTCACCTAATCTTGGTTTTA
>DAOURZ010000273.1 GCA_030627475.1 Deltaproteobacteria bacterium
AAAACAATTCGCAGGGGTGGCCAGTGACCACCATCAATGGGCTACGTAAAGTCATGAGAGTGCTATTTCTAAAAAAGTGTAAACCGGCAAATGAAGGATACCAATGCCTGTATATGAATATAAAGCAATAGACATAAATGGCAAAAATAGTTCAGGTGTCATTAATTCTGAAAGCGCTCTTTCGGTTCGTCAAAAGCTTCGCAATTCCGGTATTTTTCCGGTTTCCATTAAGGAAGTTGATGATATTCCCCAAAAAAAGGAGACGCGGAATTATTTTAATCTGAGCCGATTTAACCGTGTCAAACCATCTGAAGTTTCCATGATGACAAGACAACTGGCTACTTTGATCAGTGCAGGGTTTCCGCTTGTAACAGCTTTTGACGCTTTGATACCTCAAACACACTCAACAGCATTTAAAAAGGTTTTAGCTCATGTAAAAGATTCAATCGTAGAAGGAAACAGCTTTTCAGTTGCGCTGTCTCTGTATCCGTCTGTTTTCCCTCCAATACATATAAACATGGTGCATGCCGGAGAAACTTCCGGAACTCTTGAAATCGTGTTAGAACGGCTTGCAGATATTACCGAAAAACAACAGGCATTAAACAATCGGGTAAAAGCGTTGCTGGCATATCCTGTTTTAATGACCATTATAGGGGCACTTGTTTTGTTTGTTCTTTTAACTTTTATTGTCCCGAGTATAACTTCAATTTTTTCAGACATGAACCAGGTTCTTCCAACCCCGACCCTTTTGCTTATTGCCTTAAGCGATTTTTTAAAATCGTACTGGTATGTTATTATTATTCTGATAGCAGTAATTATACTTGTTTATCACAAAATCAAAAAAACTAAAAAAGGGATATATCTGATTGATAAAACCTTGCTTTACCTGCCCGGCATAAGAGCTTTAATCAAAAAAATGGCTGTTGCCCGTTTTGCGCGAACACTGGCGTCTCTTCTTGAAAACGGTGTTTCCATGTTATCCGCTCTGGAAATTGCAAAAAATATCACAGGGAATGTATTGATTTCCAATGCTATTGAGGATGCTGCTAAAGAGGTTGGAAAAGGGCAGAGCCTTGGAGCATCTCTTGCGGCATTCAAAGCGATTCCCTATCTTTCCATCCAGATGATCCAGGTCGGAGAACAAAGCGGTAAACTGGAAACCATGCTTAATAAAATTGCAGATCTGTTTGAAAACGAAGTTGAATCAAGCCTGATTAGTATGACATCATTGCTTGAACCTGCTATAATATTGTTTATGGGCGTTATTATCGGCTTTATTGTTCTTGCAATATGCCTTCCGATTTTTGAGATGAATCAGCTTATTATGTGAGGGCAGTGGAGACAGGGATCAGAGATTAGGGATTGAAGGATTCGGAAAAGGAGAATTAATGAATAAAAAAGTACCTCTTATTAAAAATGTTTATGGATTTACACTTATTGAATTAATGGTTGTTATAATAATTCTGGGTATTCTTGCCATGTATGTCGCGCCGAAGATAATGGGTCGTCCTGATGAAGCAAGACAGGTTAAAGCAAGGATTGATATAGCCAGCCTGGAAACAGCGCTTAAGTTATACAGGCTTGACAACGGCATGTATCCAGGCACGGAACAGGGTTTGCAGGCGTTGGTTGCTCAACCTGAATCAGGAACCCTGCCAAAAAAATGGCGTAAGGGCGGTTATCTTGAAAAAAACAGGGTTCCGAAAGATCCCTGGGGCAATGAGTATATCTATCTTTGCCCGGGGGTTTACGACGATTTTGACATGATTTCATATGGTGCTGACGGTGTTTCCGGTGGAGAAGACAAAAATAAGGATATTAATAGCTGGGAGATTGAATAGGATTAGAGGGCAGGGATTGGATGAATGGATGGAATGGATTCGTTTCCGGCAAAGCAAAGGTTTTACTTTTATTGAGCTAATTGTTGTTATTTCTCTTATCAGCATAATACTCTTTGTCTCGGTTCCCCGTTTTTATAACGAAACACTGCCGGATAATACAAAAAAAGTTTCTCGCTGGATTATGGTGACATCGCAGTCTTTAAAAGAAAAAGCTTTCTGCGATCAGAAACTTTATACCATGCATGTTGATATGGAAAGCAAACGGCTATGGGTGACAGATGGATCCATGTCAGAAGAAGAAGTTCTAAAATCCGGGCAAACAGGATTCATGATTCCGGATGATGTTGAACTGATAGATGTGGAGTTTCCGGGCAATAATAAAATCATATCCGGCCTGGCTGATATTTGCTTTTATACTGACGGCCATTCTGATATGGCGGTGATTCATGTCGAAGACGACGATAACAACCGGCTCTCCTTTTTTATTGAACCTTTTTTATCAAAGGTAAAACTGTATGAGGAATATTCGGGATTTGAAGGTTAGGCCCAAGCCGAAAGCCGGCTTTACATTGCTCGAAATCATGGTATCAATTTCCATAATTTCCATTGTTCTTGTTGCTGTTTATAGAATACATATCCAGACCATCGCTATGAACAGTTCAGTAAAATTTTATACAACCGCACCGTTGCTGGCGCATGGCAAAATTGCGGAACTTGAAATAATCCCATCAGATGAATTAACAGATGATTCCGGAAATTTCGGGGAGGAGTTTTCGGGATACAGATGGAACCTGGCAATAAACAATATTGAATCTGAACTTCTTGGTACAACCAGCAAAGCTCTTAAAAAAATTGATGTAACCATATCCTTTAATAATGATGAACTCACTTATAGCCTGAGAAAATACAGATTTGTTGATGATTAAGGGATTTAGGGTAGTCCCTGCAAAGCAATGCAGGCTATAAAATAACGTTCTGTTATTATCAGGAAGTGGGGCTTTAGCCCCGCCTTGTTGCACAGTGTTTTTGCGGGACTAAAGTCCCACTTC
>DAOURZ010000118.1 GCA_030627475.1 Deltaproteobacteria bacterium
CCCTTCTCTTTCTGTAATTTCCGATATTCTTCCCAAAGTCGCAAATATAAGAATCTGCCTGAAAAATCAAATTAAAAAACTCATGCGTCAGGGCTGTTTCATGCTATTCGGGCTTGACTTTCTTATGTGAAAGCCTATAAAATTTTTTGTTCCAGTTCAAGGAAAACAATCCGTCCTATGCAAAGGGAGCGAACAAACAAAAATTTTCATTTTATACCCGCACCAAAGGTGCGCTAATTTAAACAAAAAACATATCTGACATGCTGACAAAAAAGAAAAATAAAATTGGTCTGGCTCTTGGAACCGGTTCAGCCAGAGGATGGGCTCATATAGGAGTAATTAATGCTTTGAATGAAGCAAATATCAAGGTGGATTATGTTGCAGGAGTGAGTATTGGCGCAGTTGTAGGTGCTGTTTATGCTGCCGGCAATATCAAAGCTCTTCAAGATGTGGCTTTGCAGCTTAACTGGAAGCAAATTCTTTCTTTTGTTGATATTGTTTTTCCAAAATCAGGTCTGATAGACGGCAACAAAATTGCCGATTTTATCCGCAAGTATATAAAAGCAAAAAACATTGAGGATCTTCCTTTGCCATTTTGCGCTGTATCAACAGATCTTGCGACCGGCAAGGAAATAATAATAAAAAAGGGAGATATCGTCGAAGCAGTAAGGGCCAGCATATCTACTCCAGGCATCTTCACACCTGTAATAAAAGACAATATGACACTTATTGACGGCGGTATTGTCAATTCTGTCCCTGTAAGCGTTGCAAGAAAAATGGGTGCCGATATAGTTATTGCTGTTGATCTAACTCACGATATTATCAGCAATAGAGGTATCGGAAAGATACAAACTGTTTCTCCGGAAAGCATGCAGATGGACAAGGCATCAGACATACGGCCGGTTAAAAAACAAAAATTTCTTGCCAGTTTGAATACAAAAATCCGTTCTATAGATATGTCGGCGCTAACCCATATCAAGCAATGGACGAAGATAAACACCCTACCGAACATCTTTGAAGTATTGCTTGGTTCACTTTATATCATGGAAGCACAAATTACCTCAATTCAGTTGAAATCCGATCCCCCGGATCTGCTGATACAACCAAAACTGGGGCATCTCAGATATCTTGAATTTCACAGAGCACAAGAGGCTATTCTTGAAGGATATAAAGCAACTAAATTTTCTTTGAAAAATTTGTATGGAAAAAGTCAATAGGGTGACACCCATGTAAATGAACGAAAATTTAAATTACTTGTAATTATAGTCAGTTGGATGATATCCTCATATAATTGCCAAGGATATTCGTGAATATGAAAACAAAATGTTTGATGAACAGACAATGTTTAAAGATTACAATTTTATTTATAGCGTTATTATGTATCAGCGGAACATTTTTAAATATAGCCAAAGCGTCCGAGCCTGTTAAAATTGCGCTTATTCTTGGTTGTACCGGTATTGCAGCCAAAGACAATGCTCCTGCAATCAAGGGAGCTGAGCTTGCTGTTGAAGAAATCAACAGTAACGGTGGATTGCTGGGACATTACCTGCAAATGGTCATAATAGATAACAAAAGCACCCAGTTAGGATCGAAATTTGCTGCAGAAGAAGCCGTAAAACTCAATGTTGCCGCTGCTATCGGCGCTATGTGGAGTTCGCACTCCATGCCTATGATCAACATCCTGCAAAAGGCCGGGATACCTATGATATCACCTACTTCTACTAAACGGGAAGTCACTCTTGCCCATGATTACATCTTTCGTGCCTGTATTACTGATGAGACACAGGGACGTATTCTGGCAATGTTTGCCTATATGGATCTCAAAGCGCGAACAGTTGTTATTTTAAAAAATATTAATGAGGAATATTCTTTGGGTCTTGCGGAGAGCTTTGCGAGATTTTTTATCCAAAAAGGTGGAAAAATACTGTATTCGGGTAATTACCAAGGCAATGCTGTTGATTTTGCAGATATTTTGACAGAAACAAAAAATAAGCATCCTGATGTGATTTTTATACCGGGCTATGCAAGGGATAGTGGATTTATAGTAAAACAGGCCGTTAAAACAGGTATAAAAAGCAAATTTTTGGGCGGCGATGGTTGGGACGATCAGATGAATACTTATGGAGGCAATGCTGTCGAGGGAGCTTATTACGTAGCACATTGGCATTCGGATGTGCTGTTTGCCCAAACTGAGCATTTTCTGAAGTTGTATCGGAAAAAATACGGAAAAAAGGACAACAATGTAATTCCACCCTTAACCTATGATTCAATAATGCTTTTTGCTAATGCGGTGCGCTGCGCCGGTTCTTTGGATCGGGTAAAAATCCGTAATGCCCTGGCTGAAACAAAAGACTTTCAAGGCGCGGCAGGAACTATTACATTTAATGATAATGGCGATCCATTGAATAAAAAAACAATTATTCTAAGACTTGAAAACAGGTCATCCGTGCCTGTTAAATGCATTATGCCCTAAGGAGTTGTGTTGAAATTCAAAAGTCTTAAAGCAAAAATCAATTTTGCGATATTGATTGCATGTGCCATTATAACCGTGATTTTCGGCACTGTTTTATATCAGTATGAAGTTTATAGCAAGCAGCTCCACTTTGAACGGATTGAGATTCTGCTGAATGCTGTTTTTCAACAAAAAAAAGAAGAACTTGCCAATGAAATTTTTGCCGAGCAAAAACCGGCGCTGGCCAATTCCCTTAATGAGATTCAAAAAGTAAGGGGCATTGCCGGTCTGATTGCCTACGATCTTAATGGGAATGTGTTGGCGTCTACGGATAAAAAATTTATAGCCATCCTTTCCGATTTAGAACGCAAACACCTTGATATATCAGCACATTCCATCAAGGAGATCAAATATGACGGACATGCTTTTGTAAACTATTCGTCAATAATTGAAGTCATTGGAGAGAAGATCGGATATCTGAAAATATATTTTGATCTGTCCAAAATTGAAAAAGAATCATTTCTGACCAGAGTTTTTTTCGCTGTGCTGCTTCTTTCAATCCTTATCTCTGTATCTGTTTCTATCACAATTTTGATTTCACGTTCAGTTATCGGGCCGACATTAATTTTGCGAAAGGCATTTGAAAAGGTGCAGAAGGGTCAGCTTGGAGAACAGGTATATATCAATACCGACGACGAGATAGGCGAAATGGCAACAGCTTTTAATGATATGTCCGAAAAACTTCACGAACAAAGTCTTTCACTAATAAATGCAATCAACGATAAAGAGTCTTATGCGCTCAAACTTGAGGAAACCAACAACAAGCTTGAAAAGCTGAATATTTCTCTGGAGGATAGCGTTAATAAACGAACCTCCGAACTGACAAAAAGCAATAAGTGGCTCCAGCAGGAAATTAATGAACGTAAACACGCCGAAAAGGAAAAAAAAGGGTTGGAAGAAAAGCTTGTACGTTCACAAAAAATGGAGGCATTGGGCCTTCTTGCCGGAGGTGTTGCTCATGATCTGAATAATGTGTTGACAGGCCTTGTAAGTTATCCTGATTTCTTATTGATGAATCTTGCCGAGAACGATCCTATTAGAAAACCTATACTGACTATACGAAATTCGGGTCAAAAAGCAGCCGACATTGTACAGGATTTACTGACACTGGCAAGAAGAGGTGTGGTTAATACAAAAGTTTTGAATTTAAATATCATTATTTCCAACCATCTGAAATCTCCTGAGTGCAAAGAACTTCAACATCACTTTCCCGGCATTCATATAGAAACCAATCTTGACGCAAACTTGCTGAATATCAAGGGTTCTTCGATTCATCTCGAAAAAACTGTTATGAACCTTATTTCCAATGCAGCGGAAGCTCAGTCGGATGGAGGAAAGATCATAATCATTACTGAAAATCAATATGTAGATAAACCAATAAAAGGTTATGATAATATAATGGCAGGCGAATTTGTTGTTTTAAAAGTATCAGATGAAGGCTCCGGAATTGCTCACGATGATTTGGAAAGAATATTCGAGCCTTTTTATACAAAAAAGGTAATGGGCAGAAGCGGAACAGGTCTGGGTATGGCTGTTGTATGGGGAACAATGCAAGATCATTACGGTTATATTAATATAGATACCGTCGAAGGAAAGGGAACAACTTTTAAACTCTATTTTCCTGCAACAAGAAAAAAGGCTATCAAAGAAAAAAGTTCGATACCCATTGAGAATTACATGGGAAATGGGGAATCAATCCTGATAGTTGATGATATCAAACAACAGAGGGAAATTGCGTCTGACTTATTGAAAGAACTTGGTTACTCAGTCACGACAGTTCCGTGCGGCGAAAAAGCAATTGAATATATGCAAAACAACATAGCTGATATCCTGTTGCTGGATATGATAATGGAACCTGGAATTGACGGTCTTGATACATACAAGCAAATTATAAAGCTGAATCCGGAGCAAAAGGCGATTATTGCAAGTGGATTTGCTGAAAATGACCGCGTGAAAGAAGCTCAGGCATTAGGAGTAGGAGAGTATGTCAAAAAACCATATACATTAGAAAAAATTGGTATGGCCATAAAAGTTGAGCTTAGCGCACGTTCTGTGCGAACATAAGTGCCTTCTGATCAACCAGGGGGTTTCCACCATGCTTTTTAAAACAATTACCAAACAAAATTTTAAAAAAATGATTGAATCCCTCATGGAGGAAAATGAGGTCATCGGCCCGAAATCCAGGAATCATGACGTAGGGGGAAATAAAATATACAGGTTTTTGAAGCTCAACTCCTTTGATGAGCTTGAGATGGACTATACCCGCTCATATTTGTCGCCCAAAAATTATTTTCTGCCTTTTAAAGAAGACCTGGTCACCTATTCTCTGCAAGACAAAGGCTGGGAACAGGAAATCCATTATACGATTCATCCGCGTGTCATCATCGGAATGCGGGCATGCGATATTAATGCCCTGCTGAAACTTGATCAGGTAATGTTAAAAAGCGTCTACCCGAACCCGTATTATTTTGCCCGCAGGAAAAACACCTTGATCATCGGACTTGATCACGAGCCTCTTGAAGACTGTTTTTGCAGGTCAATGAATGCCGACACGGCCTTTCACGGCTTTGATCTGTTTTTAACCGATATCGGGGATAAATATTTTGCGGCAATTAATTCCGATACAGCCTTCATAATATTGAACCGGTTTGATGCAGGGGAAATAACGGAAGAAGACCAGGTACTTTTCAAGGCGGAAAAAAAGAAGATTGAATTAAAATTCAAAACTCAGGTTAACATAACTATCCTTCCTGAATTAATGGACCTGGAATTTGACTCGGAAATCTGGAAAAAGTGGGGAGATAAATGCCTTAGCTGCGGCAGTTGCGCAATGGTATGCCCCACCTGCTATTGCTACGGCATGGAAGAGGATATCA
>DAOURZ010000394.1 GCA_030627475.1 Deltaproteobacteria bacterium
TCAGTACCTTGCAAACAATCATTCCAAAAGCTCCGGTCATAAGAGCTACTGACAACTGGATTTTGAATATAATTATCATTACAAGAGCCACAGCCAGCCAACAACCTGATATTAAAGCCTTTTCAGGTTTGAGAACTTCACTGACAGGAGTTGAAAAAATGAAATTGTGTTTTTCCTGTAATATTTTAAACCTTTCCCATGTCCCCTGAAGCAATATTGAATCACCTGAACGCAATACAAAATCCGAAAGCCCGGAATAAAAAGCCTTGTCTGAACGATAAATCGCCAATGGGTTTACCTGAAACATTTCCCAGAAATGTGCCTTTTTCAGGGTCTTGCCAATTAACTCGGAACGTGGCGCAACAACAGCCTCAATGGTTCCGGATATAGCGTCAGACATCTCATTCTTAAATAAATCCAGCGAGTCTTTAATCTGTACCCCAAGTTCTTCTGCCATTTTTTCGACATTTTTCTGCAGTCCATAAACAACGATATCAGCGTCCGACCTTATTTCCATATCCAGATCAACGGAAAGTAATTTAAAACCATCCCTGCCTGCAATCGCAACAACATTTACCAAATATTTTTCCCGTATATCCTTTATTGTCAAAGGATCTCTAAAATTATCGAAATCGCCGGGCACTTTTAATTCAAAAGGATCACCAAGATGTTCATAGGAACTTTCCAAACCTTTAATAGATTCATTAGAAGAACCATCACTGACTTTTCCTTTTGGCAACACAAATCGGCCAAAAAAGATGAAAAATGTGATTCCTGATCCTACCAGCGCCAAACCGATAGGTGACACATCAAAAAGACCAAAGGGTTCAAGGTTAAAGGGCACCAGCAAATCATTGAGAAGAATCAACGGACTGCATCCAACCAGGGTCATAGTCCCCCCAAGAATTGCACAAAAACCAATAGGCATCAGCATCTGGGAAAGCGGGATGTTCATTGATTTGCTCACACGCCTAATGGCAGGGAGGAAAAGAGCTGCAGCGCCGATATTCTGCATAAAGCTTGAAATTCCGGCTACTGTGATGCCCATAGCTATTACAATACGTGATGAGCTGTTGCCGGCTACTTTCATAACAGGCTTTACCACTCTGTTTATAAGTCCGGTTTTGTCAAGACCGGCACCTATGATAATAACTGCGATGATGGAAATAACTGCGTTGCTGCTAAATCCCGAAAACGCTTCTTTGGGTGTAACGAGATGGAGCAAAGGTAGTGTAACTGTCATTAGTATTGCTACCATATCAACACGAATCCATTCAGCGATAAAAAGGAACACGGCCACGCCGATCATCCCCATAACCAAAATCATTTCTGTCGTCAGCACATTTGCTTCCATAACTACTTGATCTCCTTTTCTTTTACTGTCAATATGCGACATGAGGTCATTTGAACCAACAAAGATATATTCTTTTTGATTTTCCGATAATGCGCATCATTTTTATCAGGTACGGCAATCACTATCTCGGTTATATTAAGTTTTCGTACAAACTCGCAAACCTTTTCAATATATTCGCCACGACACTCGTACTGTTCAATATTGATTCCTTCCGTCATACTGCAATCTATAAGCAGCTCTATTTTTTCTTTTATTTTATTTTCTTTTTCCGTTTTTTGCGAAACGTCTGTCACGCAACAATCCGATTGAACGTCATCGTTTCCTGACAAGAAAAGAAAAATTGGTTTAGAATCGCTTCTTTTTGCGAATTCAACAGCATAGAGAGCTGCATTCAGCGATATCTCAGAAAAATTATCTAAAGGTACGAGTATTTTGTTCAATTAACCTTATCCCTGGTTTAAAAAATTTGTACTGGTCGGGAACATGGACGAATTAATTTTCACAAACAGGCGCGCAGAGTTAGGTCAGGTCAGGTTTATTTGAGCTACGATCACAAAAGTTGAAGGAA
>DAOURZ010000008.1 GCA_030627475.1 Deltaproteobacteria bacterium
CATTAATATCAAAAAATCATCTTCAAATTTATAAACAAAAATATCAGGGTTAATATATTGAGGCTCTTCAACACTGAAAGTTCGTCCTGGCTTCGGCTCAAATTCTTTTATAATATTTACGGCAGAAACAACTTCCTGAATATCAATTTCTAATTCCCTGGCAATAAGCTTGTAATTCTTGTTTTCAAGATGTTTAATATGGTTATTAATTATATCAATAACTATAGTATTATCTAATTTAAAATGCTTTGCCTGTATCAGTAAACATTCTTTTAAATCACTTGCGCCGACACCTGTTGGATCAAATGTTTTTATCAGCGATAATACCTGATTAGACTTATCGGGAGTGGAACCGCTCGTTTTGATAAGCTCTTCAACAGGAATATCAAGATAACCATCTTTGTTGAGGTTTCCTATTATCAAGCTTCCGAGCTTTTCTTCCTCCGCTGTTGGAAAAGTCATAAGCAGTTGCCAGAGGAGATGATCATTCAAAGATTCTTTACGAGCTATAAATGACTCGAAATTCGGTGTAGTTTTTTTCTCGGTCTCAAAAGTAGTTTTTCCGGTCGAATTGTATTCATTAAGATAATTATTCCAGTCAATATCATCGTTAATTTTTTCTTCTATTTTGACTTCTTTTATTGCAGGCGTATCATCAGATATGGCCTCGGCTTGATTTGTATGCGCTTCTTCATCGGCAAAATCCTGCACCTCCTCCAGTGCAGGATTTTCCTCAAGTTCCTGACGAATTACTTCCGCAAGCTCAAGTCTGGAAAGCTGCAAAAGCTTAATTGACATCTGGAGCTGCGGCGTCATTATAAGTTGCTGTGTTAATTTTAGCTGTTGTCGTAATTCAAGTGCCATTTTATAATCTAAATTTGTCTCCAAGATATATGCGACGGGCAGTTTCGCTCGCAGCTATTTTTTCCGGTGAACCGGCTTCAACTACTTGCCCATCACTTAATATATAGGCTCTGTCACAGACTTCAAGTGTTTCCCTTACATTATGATCTGAGATAAGTATTCCAATACCCCGATTTTTAAGGTGTTCTATAATAGCTTTAATATCAATTACTGCTAAAGGATCTATACCTGCAAAAGGTTCGTCAAAAAGCATAAATAAAGGATTTGTTACAAGCGCCCGCGAAATTTCCAGGCGCCGTCTTTCCCCTCCTGAAAGAACGGAGGCCTTCTGATTTGCTATTTTTGTTATACCCAGCTCTTTTAGAAGCTTGTTCGCACGTTCTTCCCGCTCCGATCTTGAGATAGGAAGAATTTCAAGAATAGCCATGATATTTTGTTTTGTTGTAAGCTTTCTGAATATCGAAGCTTCCTGAGGTAAATAACCCACGCCTTTACGTGCCCTCAAATACATGGGGCAATCTGTAATATCCTCATCGTCAAGAAAAACTTGCCCTTTATCAGGCTTTATCATACCGATAGTCATATAGAAAGTAGTTGTTTTTCCTGCACCATTCGGACCAAGAAGACCAACAACTTCACCGCTTTTTACACCGAAGCTGATTGAGTTTACAACTCTTCTTTCATTATATGTTTTAATTAGATCTTTTACAGATAAAACTGACATGTTAGTAGCCGTTACAGTTGTCGGTCCACGTTCCTTGGGATGGTTTCATAATACAATAAAATCAACAGGTCGGAACTCCCTGCAAATCTGTTATAATCAGTACCTTTTTTATTTTTGTGAACCGTGAGCCCTTATTCTTCTGAATAAAAAACAGCTTCAACACGCTTTTTTTTACCGCTTTCAACAGTTATGCGATTTTCAGCTCTGTAAAGAGTTATTCTCTCACCGGAAACAAAATTAGTTTCGCTTGTGATCTTTGAATTCGGTCCGGTTAAGACAATAACACCAGTTTCACTTGTATATACTGCATGTTGTGCAACAGCAACCTGGTCATCAAAATTTATTTTTACATTGCCACTTGAAACGATTTTTTCTATCGAATTTTTATTCGAAGTCAAACCTTTGTCGTTATTTTCAACTTTTTTATAAAAAATTTTAAGCCTGTCAGCAATAATAACCGTATTTTTCTGAACAGCTCTGACATTGCCAATGAATTCAGCGCATCTTGCTTCGCTATTTGCTATCAGCTTGTCTGCTGTAATATAAATTTTTTTATTTTCTTTTAAATCTGCTTCTTCGGCAAAAGCAAAGCTTACCATAAAACCAACTATAATTAAAAGTGTCGCTGTCAGAACAAACAAACTTCGTACAGGGACAGCAAAGTAAAAAGCTCCGATTTCAAGGCGCTTAAATTCTGAGGAATGAGACGTACTTATAGCTACGTCACAATGACGAAAGATGTAGCGCGACGTAAAAAATGGATTTTTTACAAAGCTGTCACAACTTAATGTTTTCAATGAAAACTCCCCTTACATTTCCCTCAAGCCCGGTTTTTTTTGTATTTAAATCAAAAAAAAATGAATCTGCCGTTAATTGTTTTGAATCACTGATTATTTCCACAGGAACATTTGAAAAAAGTATGCGACGGTTATGCTCGTAATTTAATTTTTCGGTTTTAAGAACATAATCATTATTTTTTACCAAAATATCGCCGAAAACTTCAATGTCATTTGAATCTGTATATAAAAATCCCTTTGCTGCTGTAAGGTAGGCTTCTTTTCCTGCTTTCATATAAAAAATTATAGAAATATCGTTTAATATCAACTGTTTTTTTTTATCAAGTAACCTGGCTGAGCTTGCATCCAGGCTCCATTCAATTACTCCATCACGCGTTGCAGTGTGATGAACCTTGCCTAACGACATTTTTGCAGCGTTTTGTATCGTTGATTTAAGTTCGGCGGTTTTATCCATGATATCGTGATATTCTAAAAAAACCGCAATTATAATTCCTGATGAAATAATAATAATTGAAGTTAAAAATAACTTTATTTTTAACCGTTCAGCCATTCAGCTACCAATGGAATTTTATACCAGAGTCCTTGGGCTTTAAGGATTGCTTCACAGACCTCCCTGACAGCCCCGGCTCCGCCATTTGCAGAAGTTACCATACATGCTTTTTTCAAAACTGCCTCGTGAGAATCAGCTACCGCTATAGAAAGTCCAATAATTTTCATGAGCGGCAGATCCGGCAAATCATCACCGATAAATGCCGTTTCTTCAGAAGAAACGTCTGTTTGTTCAGAGATAATATCCAGCATAGCTGCCTTATCTCTAACCCCATCAAACAACATTGTAATACCAAGATTTTCGCAACGGTGATAAAGAGCTTTTGAACTTCTGCCGGTTACTACGCAGACATTAATACCTGCTTCCATTAAAAGCCTTATGCCAAGGCCGTCTTTGACATTAAAGACTTTTGTTTCTTCAGAGTTGTCATTGTAAATTATACTTCCATCAGTAAGCACACCGTCAACGTCAAGCAAAAGGAGCTTGATCTTTTTTAGTTTGTTTTCTATTTCCGAATCAGTATGTCCCATAGATAATTTTTCCAATAAAATTACTAACCCCTGAATCCTGATGCGTCTCGTATAGCTTTAAGCTGGGGAAGCAGTTTCCTGAGCGAATCTATTTTTAATGAATTGGGCCCGTCACAAAGTGCCCTGTCGGGATCTGTGTGTACTTCCAGAAAAATTCCGTCCGCTCCCGCCGCAACAGCAGCTCTGGCAAGAATTGGTGCAAATTCACGCTGTCCACCGGAACTTGTTCCGGCACCTCCCGGGAGTTGAACGCTGTGCGTTGCATCAAATATCACCGGAAATCCTGTAGTATCCTGCATTATTTTTAAGCTACGGAAATCAACGACAAGATTGTTATAACCAAACATTGTCCCTCTTTCCGTAATCATAATCTGTTTGTTCCCGGTTGAAACAACCTTTTCCACAACATTCGTGATATCCCATGGTGCAAGGAACTGACCTTTTTTAATATTGACCGGTTTGCCTGTTTTCGAAATCTCTAAAATAAAATCGGTTTGTCTGCACAATAAGGCCGGTATCTGTATAATATCCAGAATATCGGCGGCCATTGATAATTCATTTATACTGTGAACGTCTGAAAGTATCTTCAGGCCAAGTTCTTTCTTAATATTTTTAAGAATCCTAAGACCGTCTATCAGCCCTGGCCCCCGGTATGAATTAACAGATGTTCGATTGGCTTTGTCATATGAGGCCTTGAATATAAAGGGAATATCTAATTGGCGAGTAAGTTCTTTAAGATATGATGCTATCTCAAAAGTAGTATCATAATCTTCTATTACACACGGGCCTGAAATCAAAACAAGAGGTGATGTCCGGCCGATTAATATATCACCAATCTTTAAAATATTTCTCATAAATTAATACCCAAATTCAACCCAAATCTATGCGCCTGCCTGAGGCAGTTAATTCATCCATGTTTCTGAAAGTGTAACTAAAAGCTGATATTACCGAATTTAACTATCGTACACGCATATAAAAGTCAAGAAACGAAAAACTTTGCCTTGATTACAACTTTTTAAACTGTTATTATTTTTTATCAGGAACGTGGACAAAATAACTTCAAGCAGCTATGCATCATAGCTTCAGGTCATATTTGCCCGATCTAAAATCACAAACATCTTGAAATAGCTTGCTATCCCTTCAACTTTTGTGCCTATTTTAAATCGGGCAGATCGAACAAACCTGACCCAAATCTATACGCTTGCTTGCGGAAGTTATTTTTGTGCGAGCCCTTAGCATTCCTAATTTTAAAGGCTTACTCAAAGAAAGGTTGTTATAATATATTGAAAACTAAAGAAAAGAAAACAAGATATCGGTTTATTATATTATTATGTATTATTCTTGCTATTCCGGTCTCATGGATCCTGATTACCAGGCTTGAAGGCGGCAAGCCATCCGTCAACCTGGATCTTCTATCTCAGACGATAGGAATTTCTCAAGATCTTTCAATATCAGTTGCGGATATGAAAAGCGGCTTGAGGAGGGTATGGATAGGCCTTTTACAAAACGGCCGAGAAACTGTTTTACTTGAAAAAGATTTTCCTGCCAAAGGTCTTATTGTCAGGGGTAGTAAATATGAAGAGTCCTTCAAGGTTAAGATAGATCCGGATAAAAGTGGCATAAAAGACGGCAAAGCTATTCTGCGTATTGTTGTGTATGATTTTTCCTGGCGACACTGGTTTAAGGGAAACAGGACATATCTGGAAAAAAATATAATTATCGACACAAAACCGCCTGAAATAGATATTATAAGCAGATTCCACAATATAAATCAGGGCGGGGCATGTTTGATAATATATAAAGTGTCCGAACAATGCCGTAGAAGCGGAGTTTATGTTGAAGAGAATTTTTTCCCGGGTCATTCAGGACATTTTCAGGATAAAAATATTTTAATGGCCTTTTTTGCTCTAAACTATAAGCAGGGACCCGGGACTAAAATTTTTATTAAAGCAATTGATCATGCAGGCAACACTTCAAAAGCCGGTTTTCATTACAATATAAAAAGAAAAACCTTCAAAAAAGATGTTATCAATATTTCCGACGAATTTCTAAACTGGAAAATGCCTGAATTTGATAATTATACCCAGCAACCTTCCGAATTAACAATAAAAGACAAATTTCTTAAGGTCAACAGGGTGATACGAAAAAAAAGTTATAATAAAGTACTTGAATTAACTGAAAACACCGATCCTGTTTTATATTGGGAAAACGTATTTTTAAGGCTCCCTAAATCAGCGAATAAAGCGGGTTTTGCCGATAGTCGCGTTTATAAATATAAAAATAAAATAATTGATCGTCAGATTCATCTTGGTATAGATCTCGCGTCAATTGCACAGTCGCCGATTCCGGCAGTCAACAAAGGAAAAATTGTTTTTGTCGGATCAATAGGTATTTACGGAAAATCTGTAATTATTGATCATGGTTTTGGACTGCATAGCATGTATGCTCATTTAAGCAGTTATAATGTAGAAGAAAAACAGATGGTATCTAAGGGCGAAATCATAGGCCGTACCGGCATCACAGGACTGGCCGGTGGTGACCATCTTCATTACAGCATTCTTATCCATAATACTTTTGTAAATCCTATTGAATGGTGGGATAAGTCATGGATAACAAATAATATTTCAAGCAAAATAAATAATGCTGAGGTCAGATAGATAGTGCCTGAACTAAAACCCTGTTCAGGCACGGTTTTGAGTTTTTTAAGCCCTATATCTTCTTTAGCTGTAACTCAATGGTCGAATGCAATGCAAAGCAAAACATGGCAGTGTTTTCAAACCCGCATTGTTTTATAGGGACTACCGTATTTTGAACTTCCACCAATCATCTCAATGTTAATTTTTCGATTATACGGAAAAAATGAAAACAAATCACATTATAATTAATGGCGACAGCCGCCATATGGCAGAATTGTCAGATAAATCGGTACACCTTGCTTTAACCTCCCCGCCTTATTGGCAATTAAAAGACTACGGAACAAAAGACCAAATTGGCTACAATGAAAATTATGAGAGTTATATAAACAACTTAAATCTCGTATGGAAGGAATGTTACAGGGTGCTTGATAATGGATGCCGCCTGTGTGTAAACATTGGAGACCAATTTGCGAGGTCGGTCTATTATGGTCGTTATAAAGTTATACCAATCAGAACAGAGATAATTAAATTCTGTGAAAATATAGGCTTTGATTATATGGGGGCAATAATTTGGCAGAAAAAGACTACCACCAATACTACTGGGGGAGCCAGCATAATGGGAAGCTTTCCTGTCCCACGTAATGGCATTTTGTCTATTGATTATGAATTTATTTTGCTTTTCAAAAAACTTGGCACTCCGAAAAGACCGAATAAAGAGATTAAAGAACAGTCAAAGATGACCAAGGAAGAGTGGAAAGAATTTTTTGCCGGACATTGGCATTTTGGCGGAGCGAGACAAGATGGTCATATTGCTGTATTTCCGGAGGAGTTGCCAAAAAGATTGATTAAAATGTTTGCCTTTGTCGGTGACACTATACTTGATCCATTTCTTGGAAGCGGCACTACTTCTCTTGCGGCAAAAAATCTTGGCAGAAATTCAGTTGGATATGAAATTAACCATGAGTTTCTTCCTTATATAAAAAGAAAATTGGCGGTAGAGCAGCGAGATATATCAAATACCACATATAAATTTGTCACTCAGGAAAAAATTAAGGAAGACTTCTCCGATACAATTAAAAAACTCCCGTACATTTTTCAAGATCCCCATAAATTTGATAAAAAAATTGATCCCAAAAAATTGCAGTTTGGGTCAAAAATTGACAAAAACAGTAAAGATAGAGAAGATTACTTTTTAATAAAAGAGATTATTAGCCCGGAGTGTGTTAGATTAAACAATGATTTAATAGTTCGTTTAATTGGGGTTAAGCAAAACAAAAATCTCAACGGGCTTGCCATTGAATTCTTAAAGAAAAAAACGAATAAGCAAAAAGTATTTTTAAAATACGACAATTTAAAACATGACCAGGACAATAATTTGCTATGTTATTTATATTTGAAAAATAAAACCTTTCTGAACGCTCATTTGATAAAAAATGGCTATGTCAACGTAGACATCTCATATGATTATAAATATCAAGAGAAATTTAGCATGTTAAGCAAAGGATCGTGAAATGGTTAGAAAGGATATAAAAAAAGATGCAAAACTTTTTGGTAGTCCCTACAAAGCAATGCAGGCTATAAGATACCGTTCTGTTATTATCAGGAAGTGGGGCCTTAGCCCCGCCTTGTTGCACAGTGTTTTTGCGGGACTAAAGTCCCACTTCCGTGCAAAGGTGGCAAAAGCTATAACATGTAATTTGATTTTTTTCTATAAACTTAAGTGAATATAAATGAAACATAAAATAAATAAAACATATCGGGAAATCAACGAAAAGATCAAGTCAGGCAAAGTCGTTGTAGTTACGGCAGAAGAAATAATTGATATTGTTAAGCAAGAAGGCGCTGTAGAAGCCGCAAGGCATGTTGACGTTGTTACTACAGGGACTTTTTCTCCAATGTGCTCTTCAGGAGCCTTTATTAATTTCGGGCAATCTGTTCCAGGTATAAGGGCATCAAAGGTATGGCTTAACAAAGTTCCTGCGTATGCCGGAGTGGCTGCCGTAGATTGTTTCATAGGTGCCACGGAATTGTGTGAGGATGATCCTTTAAACAAGGTTTATCCTGGTGAATTCAAGTATGGTGGGGGGCATGTTATACAGGAACTGGTTGCAAAAAAAAAGGTGCATTTAAAGGCGGAATCATATGGCACATCGTGCTATCCCAATCAGATGATCGAAAAAAATATAACTCTGCGCACACTTCCCAATGCCGTTCTTTGCAACCCCAGGAATGGGTATCAGAATTATAACTGTGCAGTAAATCTTACGAATAAAACTGTTTACACATATATGGGAACGCTTAAGCCTAAAGCCGGCAACGTAAACTATTGCTCTGCAGGGCAATTAAGTCCGCTTTTAAATGATCCTTATTACAAAACAATCGGTCTTGGCACCAGGATTTTTCTGGGTGGAGCAACAGGCTATGTAACCTGGAACGGCACTCAGCACAAGCCATCTGCAAAGAGGACAAAAAAAGGTGTTCCTGTTTCACCTGCCGGAACTCTTTGGGTAATGGGAGATTTGAAAAATATGAGTCCGAACTGGCTCGTCGGAGTGAGCATCCAGGGCTATGGATGTTCGCTATCAGTCGGTCTCGGCATACCGATTCCCATATTAAATGAGGAAATTGTTAAATACACTGCTGTTTCTGATGAGGAAATATTTACTCAGATTGTAGATTATGGTTACGATTATCCTAACGGAATTTCAAAAAGTTATGGCCAGGTCAATTATGCTGAACTTAAAAGCGGTTCAATAAAATTTAAAGGTGAAATAGTACCGGCTGTACCACTTTCCAGCATGGTTAAGGCTCGTGAAATTGCTGAAACGTTGAAAAACTGGATTTCTAAAGAAAAATTTACTCTTTGTGAACCACATTTTACACTACCAACTGCCTGATACCATACAAACTTTTATAGCTTTCAAGCTTGGGAACGCAGCTCAGGCCAAAAATCGCTCAATGCAGGTTTAATGAACGGGGTTTTCGTTCAGGCACTAAATTCAGGAGAATATTATGAATACTTCACCGGAAAAACAAAAAGCAGCCGAAACAGCCATGCTCCAGATAGAACGTCAGTTTGGCAAAGGCGCTATTATGAAGCTGGGCAACAAAACAATAATTGATGTTCCTGTAATACCTTCAGGTTCCATCGCACTTGACCAGGCACTCGGTGTAGGTGGACTTCCAAGGGGCAGGGTTATTGAAATTTATGGCCCGGAATCATCTGGCAAAACAACACTTGCGCTTCATGCTATTGCGTCTGCTCAGAAACAGGGCGGCATTGCCGCTTTTATAGATGCTGAACATGCACTTGATACTACTTATGCAAAAAAACTCGGTGTAAATTGCGATGAACTCCTGGTTGCCCAGCCTGATACAGGCGAGCAGGCCCTTGAAATTACAGAGATGCTCATAAGAAGCGGAGCAATAGATATATTAGTCATTGATTCAGTTGCTGCACTCGTTCCCAGGGCGGAAATAGAAGGCGAAATGGGTGATTCGCACATGGGGCTTCAGGCAAGACTCATGTCTCAGGCATTAAGAAAGCTTACCGGCACAATAAGCAAAACCATGACCTCATTAATTTTCATTAACCAGATACGAATGAAAATAGGGGTTGTCTTCGGAAATCCGGAAACAACTACCGGAGGCAATGCTCTCAAGTTTTATGCATCGGTAAGGATAGATATCCGACGATTGGCCGCCATCAAAGATGGGCAGGAAATTTTAGGAAACCGAACCAGAGCACGTGTCGTCAAAAACAAGATGGCACCTCCTTTTCAGGAGGCTGAATTCGATATAATGTACGGTGAAGGCATATCTCGGGAAGGAGACCTTCTTGATATGGGAGTTAAGGCTGAAGTAGTTGATAAAAGCGGTTCATGGTATTCATATGATGGAGAAAGGATAGGGCAGGGCCGTGAAAATGTAAAGAAATTTCTGAAGGAAAATTCGGATATTTATAATTCAGCCTTGAAAAAAGTGAGAGAAAAGCTGGGTATTTTAAAAAAGGAAGAGACAGGGGGGCAAGGATCAGGGGCAGGTGTCAGCAACAAGCGACAAGCAACAAAAGATTAAAGCTCAAAGATAGAAGCTCATAAAGCAACCAATAACCGGAAAACAGTAAATAAAAAAACCTATGAAAATGACAGGCAATGAAATTCGCAGACAATTCCTTGAATATTTTGGAAAGCATGATCATAAGATAGTGAGGAGCTCATCACTTGTGCCTCAGGATGATCCGACTCTGTTGTTCACCAATGCAGGCATGGTGCAATTTAAACGAACATTCCTCGGTGAAGAAAAGAGAAGCTATGTCAGAGCGGCTTCATCCCAGAAATGCGTGAGGGCCGGTGGCAAACATAATGATCTTGAAAACGTAGGTTATACTGCAAGACATCATACTTTTTTTGAAATGCTGGGTAATTTTTCCTTTGGTGATTATTTCAAGGAAAAAGCTATTGAACTTGCCTGGGATTTGCTTGTAAACGGATACAGGTTGCCGGAAGATAAATTAATAGTTTCCGTATTTATAGAGGATGATGAAGCCTATGAAATATGGAACAAAAATATTGGTGTGCCGGAAGACCGGATTGTCAGACTCGGAGAAAAAGATAACTTCTGGTCTATGGGCGACACGGGCCCATGCGGACCTTGTTCTGAAATACTCATGGACAGGGGGGAAAAATTTGCCTGCGACAGACCGGATTGCAGTGCAGGATGTGAATGTGACAGGTATCTTGAGATCTGGAATCTCGTATTTATGCAGTTTAACCGGGATGCTTCAGGCAAAATGACTCCTCTTCCAAAACCCAGCATTGATACGGGTATGGGGCTTGAAAGAATAGTTTCTATTATCCAGGATGTACCTACAAACTATGAAACGGATCTTATCATTCCTGTAATAAATAAAACCGAAAGCCTTTCCGAAAAACGGCTTGGAGATTCATCTGAAGATGATATAGCAATGAAAGTAATTGCCGACCACAGCAGGGCTGCTGCATTTCTCATAGGAGACGGAATACTGCCGTCCAACGAAGGAAGAGGCTATGTACTGCGCCGTATAATACGAAGAGCTATCCGATACGGACGAAATATAGATCTTGCAAAACCATTCCTTCATAAAACTACAAATGTGGTATTTGATATTATGAAGCCTGTATATCCGGAACTGTACAGTAATGCGTCTTTTATTGCAAATGTAATAAAAAATGAGGAAGTCAGATTTTCGGAAACCCTTGATAAAGGTCTTAAACTATTAAATGAGACCCTTTTGGAAATAAAAGAAAAAGGGCAAAAAGAAATTCCGGGACAATTAATATTCAAACTGTATGACACTTACGGGTTCCCTCTTGATATAGTTAAAGATGTAATCAGAGATAAAAAAGATATCAGTCTCGACATACAAGGATTTAATGACGCAATGGAAGGGCAGCGCAATAGATCCCGATCTGTCACAGTTTTTTCAGAACTTAGTGATGCTTACAAGAAACTTTCGGCAGAGGAAATAAAACCCGGGTTTGTTGGTTATGACAAACTATCCTGCAATGCAAAGATTCTTGTTATCGTGGAAGACGGTAATGAAATTCAAGAAGCCTCAACCGGAAAAGAAATAGAAATTGTAACGGATTTTACACCTTTTTATGGTGAATCAGGCGGTCAGGTTGGTGATACAGGTAAAATAACCGGGCCGGATTTTGTTATGGAAGTTTCCGATACCATTAAAAACCCAACCGGTCTGATAATACACAAGGGAATAATTATTTCAGGAATAATTAAACAAGGAGATAATGTCAGTTTAACCGTTTATAGAAATAAACGTGATGCAATTGCCTGCAACCATACTGTAACCCATATACTGCATTCTGCCTTGCGGCAGATTCTTGGTGACCATGTAAAGCAGGCAGGTTCGCTTGTAGCTCCTGACAGGCTCCGGTTTGATTTCACTCATTTTTCTCAGGTTGACACGTCCACGCTTGATAAAATCGAAACACTTGTGAACAAAAGAATACGCCGGAATGTAGTTGTACAGATTGAAGAAATGGATGCGGAAAATGCCTTAAAATCAGGCGCTACAGCTCTTTTCGAGGAAAAATACGGCGAAAAAGTCAGGGTTGTTTCTCTTTCCGATTTCAGCAAAGAGCTTTGCGGTGGAATCCATACAAAATATACGGGTAATATAGGACACTTCAAAATAACAGGGGAATCCAGCGTGGCATCCGGAGTCAGGAGAATTGAGGCATTAACGGGCGAAGCCGCATTGATATATACACAGAAAACCTCAAATATTCTTCGTAATACAGCCCGTTTGATCAAAGAAAAGCCGGAAGCTTTAACGCAAAAGGTTGAGAAACTTCTAACTGACTGTAAGTTCCTTGAAAAAGAAATTGAAAGACTAAAGACAAAGATAGCTTCCGAATCAGTAAACAAAATTCAAGATAATCTTAAATCAATAAATGGTATTAAAGTGCTCGCAAAAAAAGTTTCAGTTGATAATTCTGCTGCGCTTCGGGACCTCGCTGATAAATTCAAGGAAAAAATAAAATCAGGAATAGTTGTGCTTGGCTGCAATACAGGATCAAAAGTACTGCTGATAACCATAGTTACAAAGGATCTTGTTGATCGCTTCCACGCAGGCAATATCGTAAAACAGGTAGCAGCAATAGTAGGTGGAGGGGGCGGAGGAAGGCAGGATATGGCCCAGGCCGGTGGAACCAAACCGGAAATGCTTGATAAAGCGTTGGATAAAGTTTATGCATTAATAGAGAATACTTGAAATCATGGTTCGGAGAGACGAAATAACTTGCAAGGCTGAATTAAAGTCATTCAAAAAAGGTGGTTTTACCGCCCCTGATTTTTCAAAGTATCGTTTCGGTTTTTTGTAATTCATCACTTCTTTTTTTAACTATCAACTTTTGGATAATGAATTCCTGTGACTAAAAGTCTCTCTTGCTTGACAACCTATTGATAAAATTGATTATAAAATGAAAATTCCTAAGCTGTTATTTTTTTTGCCTGAATACTTCATACATTACAACTGCTGCTGCAACAGAGGCATTCAGAGAATTTATTTTTTCTATCTGGGGTATTGAAATCAAAATATCACATTGTTTTTTGACAAGGCTTCGTATTCCCTTACCTTCTCCGCCAATAACAATGCCAAGTGAGCCTGAAAAATCACAGGAAAAAACGTCTTTATCTGCATTTTTATCCATTCCGAAAATCCAAAAGCCTTTGTTTTTCAATATTTTTATTGTATTTACAATGTTTGTAACACGTATAACATTAACATGCTCAAGCGCTCCGGCAGATACTTTGGAAACGGTCGGTGTAGGCAGGGCGGATCTGTCTTTTGTAATTATTACTCCGTCAACTCCGACGCAAAGAGCTGTTCTGATTATAGAGCCGAGGTTATGCGGATCCACCACATTGTCTAACAATAAAAATAGCTGATTTATATCGGAATGCCTGGGTTTATCAACGATATCATTGAGCCCGACAAATGGATATAAACTTACCTTTGCGCCAATTCCATGATGCAGATCAGTTTTGGTTAAATATTTAAGCTGAGAACTCTGTAGTTTTTTAACAGATATTTTTCTGAGCCCAGCTATTGCCAGCAATTTTTCAACTTGTTCTGATATTTTGTTTTTTGAAATATATATCTCAAAAAAATTTCTCCTGCGGGCTTTGAGAGCTTCAAAAACAGGATGAAAACCATATAGTATTTCCGTTTTCAAGTTGTTCACTGATGATATTTATAGTTGGTGCCCGAACGAAAACTAGA
>DAOURZ010000377.1 GCA_030627475.1 Deltaproteobacteria bacterium
AATAAATCATCATGTTCCGTTACTATCTGATTTTACAGGTGTTCAGTGCTAATATTATTAGCCTAAAAATTCTCTGAATAACACAGAAAAACGGGATTTGGCGGATAGTTTGTTACAGGGCAGTGATATGAGTGGTAAAATTTCCAGTAAGGAATTGTTGGAGTTGATAACGAATTGATACCCGACTTCAGCTATTATTATAGCTTGAATAATCACATTAACAGTACTATACATGTTTTTCGGAGAGCATAAAGCTATAGATGTGTTATCAGGATTTAGGAACGTGGACAAATTAACTTCCGCAAGTCGGCACACAGAAATCTAATTTCACTCGACCGGTGCTTTGCTGTGCTTCACACCGGCAGGTGACGTTAATATTAGTTCACAGCTTAGGAGAAAACAATAATGAAAGATTGGGAACCCAGAATAGTTGGTTTCTTGTGCAACTGGTGCAGCTATGGAGCCGCAGACCTTGCAGGTGTTAGCCGTATGCAATATCCACCCAATATCAGATTAATAAGGATTCCATGCGCTGGCAGGATGAGCCCAAAGTTTATTCTAACTGCATTCATGAAAGGTGCGGACGGGGTTTGGGTATCAGGATGTCATCCGGGAGACTGCCATTATCTGGAAGGTAATTATTATGCCCGCAGAAAATTCGCTCTTTTTAAAAATCTTATAGAATATATGGGAATTGAACCGGGCCGTCTTCATTTTTCATGGATTTCTTCTGCTGAATCCACAAAATTTGCAAGCGTAGTTAAAGAAGTCACTTCGACAGTCAAAGCACTGGGGCCGAGAAAACATGGTTAATATTCTCTATTCCTTGCATAGTTCATTGAAAACACTATAAACCGTGAACCGTTATAAGGTTGGTTAATATGTCAGATTACACAACAAAAATTAAAGAAATATCGGAAAAACTCTTAAAAGAAGAAAAGGTTGAAGTGATCTTAGGCTTTCGCAAAGGAACCGTTCCCATGATGAATGAGCCATGTTTTGCGAAAACGCCGGAACAAGTAAAAGAACTTGTATGGGACAGCAACTGCGGGATCAACCTGGGAAACTACCTGACTGACAGAAAAGAAAAAATAGGTATAATTGCCAAGGGCTGTGATTCAAGAAATATTGTAACGCATATCATAGAAAACAAGATAAAAAGAGAACAACTTGTTATAATCGGTGTGCCGTGCAAAGGAATGATTGATAAACATCAAATAACTTCCATGTTTGAAAATGAAATAAAGGAAGTTTCGGAAGAAAAAGAAAATATAATTGTAAAAGGAAAAGGTTTTGAGAAAACTTTAAATAAAAGTGATGTATTACAGGAAAACTGCAAAATATGCATACACCGAAATCCCGTTATTTACGACGAGCTTGTTGCTGATCTTTTAGATGAACAAAAAAATGTTGATAGATATGAAGATGTACGTAAAATTGAGGCCATGGAGCCTGAAGCTAAATGGAACTATTTTGATGATATCCTGTCTGAATGTATTCGCTGTTATGCTTGCAGGAATGCGTGCCCTCTTTGCTACTGCCCCACATGCTTTGTTGACGAATCAAAACCACAGTGGGTAGGCAAAAGCTTGAATCCTGTTGATACAAAAACATTCCACTTTTTAAGAGCCTACCACTGCGCAGGCAGATGTACGGACTGCGGAGCTTGTGAACGCGCATGTCCAATGGGAATAAAAGTAAGGACATTCACAAAAAAGCTGGAAAAGGACTGTTTTGAACTTTATGGCTGGGAAGCAGGTTTATCATTAGACGAACGGCCGCCACTTGATACGTACAGACCCGATGATCCGGAAGATTTTATTAAATAGTACCCGAACAAAATCAAATTTTACAACCAGGGTAATTGAGTTATGATTCAAAAAATCAAGATTGATAAATTCCGGGGATTCAAAGATTATACAATAGATAATATTGGCCGGATCAATTTGTTGGTAGGCAGAAATAAATGAAAAAAATACAAACAAAAATATTGCCTGGAGATAGTAAAGAATTCTTATTGCTTTTAGCAAGACTTATTCAAAATAATGAAAAAA
>DAOURZ010000339.1 GCA_030627475.1 Deltaproteobacteria bacterium
ATTATATGCAGCTCTTCACTTTTCTTTAATTTGTCAGCAATATTTAAAACCATTGTCCTGCCATTCCTCGTGTCAATAGGAATAGAGCCAAATTTAGTCATTATAAAAGTACCTGGGAAGATAACAAGTTCCTTTTTAGAGATAAATTTATGAGTTATACCAGTTTCATTAAGAAATAACTTCCCATAAAAAGCATCAAAATAGCTTGTATGAGGAGCAAATATCAAAATGGATTTTTTTATATCCGGAAATTCTCCTTTTATTTTCCACCCTAAAACTTTTAGCAGTTTACCTGAAAATGTTTTCATTATAATCA
Source organism: Deltaproteobacteria bacterium (assembly GCA_030627475.1). Classification (GTDB taxonomy): domain Bacteria; phylum Desulfobacterota; class Desulfobacteria; order Desulfobacterales; family ETH-SRB1; genus B13-G4. The sequence continues at coordinate 317 of DAOURZ010000339.1, forward strand.
ATTTTATTTATCTGGATTTTAATAAAAGAAATCGTGGCAAAGTCACTAAACTCAAAATAAACTTTCTTTTCTTCCAAGTCCACCATAGCCTTAACGGTATGCTCTGGCTTCAATGCCGCTGGTACTGGTTGCGGTGGAAATCTTGTCTTTCTTGATCGTAACTGTTCAGGTCGATTTTAGGATGAGAAAAGTGCAGCAGGATCGAAAGGCATTCCCTTAATGGCTGCGGTAATAGAATCAAGGATATTCTGCCCTTGTTTTCTTGCAGTCGAGAGATAGGATCTGATACGGGCAAAATGTTCTGCGCCATGAACTGTACGAAAACAACCAGATATTTTCAGACGTACCTTGATCATACGGATATCTTGTTCGGCAAGATTGTTGGTAAATGGCACATTGATATCATAGAGGAATGCGAGAACGGAATCCTCAAAATCACCTAATCGTGTCAGGAGGTTTTGGGCCTTAGTCTTTGCTCGTCGTCCCCTTTTCTTTTTTGGAGGTGGTTTTTTGGGTAGTGGATTTCCATCCCAGCCCTCAGAGACGATTTTACGGTATCGTTTAACCCATGGTTCCGTTTGCTCGGAGGTTAGTTGCTTGTTTTGTTTACTTGCAAAAATATTCATCTCCAAAAGGAGTTCGAACATATCTTTTGCCCAGATTTGCCCCTGTTGTTCGAACAAAAAAGTAAGCTCGCGTAAATGATGGGCATTGCAGAGTCCATGATTACAGTCATACGTAAAATAGGGTTTCCAGAAATCATGAATAAGTCGTCCTGTAAAATTAGGCAGGATATTGAAATGATCTGTGGCCAGGGAACCACGTTTTTCATGAACACCATAAAACGTAATTGTTTCAGTGGATGCGCTATGGAGCCAGTAGAGTTTTTTTACTGTGCGCAAACCACTTTCATCCACATGAAGGACTTCGCTGTCGCTTAATATGTCGATAATCTCTTCTTCAAAAGAAGCAAGGTTATCATAGATTCGAGATGAGGCATCAAGTATAGTTGCAACACTAACTGATGTTCCATAAAAATCTGATACCATCTGGCTCAAACGGCCAGCTGGCATGAAGTGTTGGTTTTGCATATATACAAGCATGCCCCGGAATCTGGATCCATATTGAACGGACGAATTAACTCCTTCAGGAAATTGGCCTTTGTTGATTTGGCCACATTCAGGGCAAATTTTAATCTCGCTTTGATACTCGAACACTTCGAGCTTGGGTTCGGGAATTTCAAATACCTGTCGACAGTCAAGGTTGGTCGTAGGTACATTTGTGAGATCCGCGCAACAGGAACAGGAGGAGACAAGAATAGGGATAATATGATCCGGTTTTTCTGTTTTTTCCAGGTTATGCCCTTTATGGCCCTTCTGCCCACCTTGCTTTTTGCCAGTTTTCTTGCGGAGGCTTTTGGGTTTGGGCTTATTTAGTCCGTCCGACGATGGTGGTTTACCACTATTTCGACTGTTTTTAGCTATTTGATCTTCCAGTTGAGTCACTCGTTGCGTTAATTCTTGCACCTGTTCTTGAAGGAGCAAAATAATATCCACCAGAGCTTCGGGTGTGGTTTTTGAAATCTCAATGAGCTGCTTTCTGGTGAACATTACGCCTTACACCGGCACAAGACTTGCTGAAAGTTTTTGGTTAGAGGATAGAGGAGTATATCCTTTATTGGTACCGATAATTGTGTGTTTCGACCATCTTGGCGAGAGCGACCTTTTGTTTGTCCGACACAATGCCAGTTGGCTGCTTTATAGCAGGTTCCCTTGAAAAGATTTCGCTCAACAAAGGTTTCTACGAGGTGAATTGGATGTGCGTATTTTGTTATCCAGTCCTGCTTGATACGACGCATGATCGCACCAAGAATATGGCTGGCGAGATGAGGGACATGCACTTGGGGTAGAATTAAAAAACGTGTATTATTGGTAATGAGATTGACGTTTGCTTTTCTGGTTTCCCGGCCCCAACCGATAAAAGTATCACGAGGTGCCGTCTTCCAAGCAGCAGAACCGAAAAGGAGGCAGGCG
>DAOURZ010000413.1 GCA_030627475.1 Deltaproteobacteria bacterium
GCTCCAAAAAAATGTGGTTTTTCTGAGGAAAAAGCATGGAAAGGAGATAATAATTATGATGATCAGGCAAGAGACTTCGTATCCGGAACAACAGAAGAGATCAAGATCAATTTTCCAGCAATCTGACCAGGTAGAGGAATTCAGCAATGAGGATCTGGAAAATTTGCTGTTTGAACTCAGCGACGAGGATTTGGAAAATATCGCTGGAGGAGCGTTGAGTTAAAATGTTATGGCGTGTTTTTTCCTATTCAATCCTGGTGAATTTTTTTGGATCATATGCATTTCTTATTCCTTCACCAATGAAAACACATAGAAGCATAACTATAAATAAAAACAGAGATGGATATAGTATGAGCCACCACGCCCATCTGTATTGCTGGGCCTGAAAAAGAAGTTCACCCCAGCTTGGAGTCGGCGGCGGAAGTCCGAATCCAAGATAGTCAAGGGCAGTAAGCGATCCTATGGCACCAACGAGAGAAAAAGGGAAAAATGTGATAACCGGTACCATGGCGTTTGGGAGAATATGTTTAAAAATTATTTTATGCGTAGATATACCGGTGCAAACAGCAGCTTCTACAAATGTCTGTTTGCGCAGGCGGAAAAATTCAGCTCTGATGTAATAAGAGATTCCTATCCAGTTGAAAAGTCCATAGCAAAACAAAAGCAGAGTAAAGCTTCTTCCATAGATTGATCCCATAAGTATCATAATATATAGAAATGGAAGTGCGCTCCAGATTTCAATAAAACGCTGGCAGGTTATATCAATAGCCCCTCCATAATACCCCTGAATAGATCCGGTAATAATACCGATTGCCATTGAGCTGACTACAAGCATCAGTCCGAATGTAATTGAAGTGCGCATACCATAAAGAATTCTGGCAAATACATCTCTGCCTGCTCCATCAATACCCATTAAATGGTCTTCTGAAGGACCAAAAGGAAAGCGGACATCTTCCTTTATAAAATCAATCAGGTATATCTGGCTTCCTGTAGTCAGGGTTATTGGATCTACGGGATTTAAAAAACGTATTTTGACAAGCTTGACCAGTAATTCTTTATCAGGGGATGAAAGCTTTTTCCATATTTTATATCCATTTGATATCAAATTATTCTGAATCAGTTCGAATTTTTTGTTAAAAACTAACTTCAGGGCTTTTTGATTTTTTTGCGTAACTTCTTTTAATATAAGCCTGACGCTTTTGGGCGGCTTTTTTCGTGGAGAAAAAGTAGAGAGCGATACCTCTACTTCCATCCCGTTATAACTTTTAATTATATGAGTAATTCGGGGAGCTTTGTTGTTTGCGAATCGTTTTTCCGTAGCAAGCTTTAACTCTGTGGGGATTATAAAGTATTCGGTAATGACGGGATCCTTTACTTTGCTTTCCTTTCTGTCGCTAAATAGATCAAATGAGTTGGATTTTTCAATCGAATAATCTTTTCTTATATTGACAGTGCCGATTTTTGGTATGGGTGTTAGATCAATTGTTACATTGTCTGAAACTATAATTGAGTCAGGATCAATGCTTTCAAAAGGTCCATAGGGAACCAAAGGAAAAATCATAAAATTGTCAGGATTTTCTTTAAAGGAAGAAAAATCATTTAATTTTTTGTAATCAGGCTTTGTTTTTTTATTATTTTCTGTAAATATATCTTCGGAATAATATTGCCATAAAGGATAATAAGATTTTTCGTTAAACCTGATATACAAAGGATCGTTGTTGCAAATCAGTTCGGAGCCAAGGCTGACAAGATAAAGAATTATCAGTATCCAAAGTGCGATATGGGCACGTTTCATCTCTTTGAAGCGCGAAAATCTTTTTCGCGCTATTGGATTTTTGTAA
>DAOURZ010000133.1 GCA_030627475.1 Deltaproteobacteria bacterium
CGATCCTGACAATAACATTCCAACTGTGGATGACTATGATACTGTTTATCCAAAGGTAGAAGCAAGTTATACCTTTGCTATGGACACATTTTCAGTAAAACTTTTTGGTGGCTGGAATACTTATGAGGTCGTTAGTGAATTAAACCAGGAATATGATGTTACCAGCTATATTTATGGTGTTGCCGGCGTAGTTAATGCAGGACCGGTAACTTTAAAGGCTATGGTCTGGAATGGTCAAAATGTTGATTCATATGGACTTAGCTACAGTCAGGAAGTAGACTTAATGCCTGATTACGATGCAACAGGTGATAATATCAGAGACAATAAAGGCTATGGCGGCGTAGCATCCATAGGCGTTAAGATAAACGATGTTGTAGGTATTGAGGCAGGATACGGCTATGTTTCAGGTAAAAATGATACCGTAAACAAAGATCATAACGATGAAGCCTGGGCTGCTTATCTTCAGGCACCGATTACTCTGGCACAAGGTGTAACAGTTGTTCCTGAAATCGGTCTTTATGATTATGAGGAAAATGATAATGCTGCAGATCAAGGCCATGAAAATTATTTTGGCGCAAAATGGCAGATCAACTTCTAAGCATCATTTAAAACCAGTTTACGATAATAAAAAAACCCGGGTCAAATCGACCCGGGTTTTTTTGTTGCTTTGTTTTTCAGGTGACGGGCTTTGCGCTGACCAACAGATGGACGAAGGATGTTGGATAAATAATCATTTAAATCCGGTGACTTAAGGAGAAAATTATGATGAAAAAATCATTTTTTATTTTATCAGCAATAATGCTTTCAATTGCATTTGCGGTTCCGGCCGGTGCAACAGACTGGGATTTTTATGGAAGCGTACGTATGGAAACGTTCAATATACATCAGGATAAAAATGCAAATACAAGCGATTATGACGACAGAGATACAACATGGAGACTCAATAGTGTTTCACGTGTTGGTGCAACGGTTAAAGAAGGTAATGTAGGTGGCTGTTTTGAATATGGTCATGGTTCTACTGTAAGTTTGCGAAGACTTTACGGAACCTGGGATTTCGGGGCTGGTGAATTGCTCGTTGGAAAGGATTATACTCCTATATTTTTCATATCAAACCAGACTTATCCCAATGATTTTGGGTTGTCGTATTTCGGTGGATTATTTTCACGCAATCCCATGATTCAGGTTAAAGTTGATGGCTTTAAGCTGGCGCTGGTAAGTCCGAAAACAGGAGATCCCACCAATATGGTCAAAGGCAAGGACATAACCGACCCTGACTATACGCCCAGGGTTGATTATGACACTATTATCCCCAAGGTAGAGGCAAGCTATACTCTTGCTATGGATACCTTTTCTGTAAGACTTTTCGGCGGATGGAATGCTTTTGAAGTTATTGCTGCAAATAACAGGGAATATGATATTACCTGCTATCTCTATGGTGTTGCCGGAGTTGTTAATGCGGGTCCGGTAACATTAAAGGCTATGGTCTGGAACGGTCAGAATGTAGATCTATACGGACTTACTGTTCCTCTTGATGTAGACTTTACACCTGAGTATAAAAAAGACGGTGATAAGATCAGAGATAATAATGGCTACGGAGGTATAGCATCCATCAGCTTTAAGATAAACGATGCCATTGGTGTTGAAGCCGGATATGGCTATATTTCAGCTAAAGATGATGTTGCCGGCGCGCATGACGATGAAGCCTGGGCTGCTTATCTGCAGGCACCGATTACTCTGGCGCAAGGTGTAACTCTTGTGCCTGAAATCGGTCATTGTGATTATGAAACAGACGGTGTTGATAACGATCAAGGCCATAAAAATTATTTTGGCGCAAAATGGCAGATTAACTTCTAATCTTCTAAAAAACCCGGGCCAAATCGACCCGGGTTTTTTTGTTGCTTTTTTGTTTAGAAAAGTACCTGGAAATGAGTTATTAGAATATCATTATTTTCACTATATCCATGCATTTCCTTTCTTACTGTATAATTGACCTGCCATTTAATATCCTGCCCGTGGATAAACCAGTTCCATCCAACAGTATACCAACGGCTGTCAAAACTATCATCAACCTTTCTGTCGGGATCATATTCATCATATCGGGCGGTAAGCTGAAAAGTGTCGGTCAGGTCATATTGCCCCTGTATTCCATAGCCGCTACGCCGGTTTGTTCCATGCCCGTGTTCCTGTATATATTCGATCTGAGCATGAAATGGTCCAAGATCCAACGCTGAGTTGAAATCCCATATATGCAGGCGCTTTGTAGCGTCATCGTCTCCGGTCTGGTTGAAAGCATAGCTCGTGCCGAAATTTATATATTTTATTGGCCGGTAAACAAACATGGAGGTCAGCATAAGGTTGTCATTATTATTTTTCAGGTGATTGTATTTATTTCCATTGTATAATCCAAATGCATAGTAGAAAGGTTTGTCATGTACTCCGGCTTCGTGGCTCCTGTTATCGAACTGACCTTTTTTAGCTGATTCTATGCTTATACCGATTTCACGTTTTCTGCTTATCTTGTCAACAACCAGCGGACGTTCGCATAAAGGAAGAACAGGCCCTGAGGTAAGATATGAAGGCGAAAATCTTGACTTGAACTGTCCAACAGTTACATTAAAATAAGGATTGTGAGCATAGGTAAAATAAGCATCCTGCAACTTGAGGCCGATATCATCTTTTTTTGAGTTATCAGCGTTACTGTCACCATCAACACTGACCTGGATATGGTATTTCAATTTGTCGATAACTTCGCCATACCATCGCAAACGTACACGTCTTATACTGAAAGCATCAAACTCAGATTCATCAAATGCATTTTGATGAGTTACGTTATCAAGGTAGCCGTCCTCCATATAGGTGTACCTTGCCTGTACACGTCCCTTAAAGTTAATGCTCTTTGGTTTTCTCGGGGTTTTTACAAAAAAACTGTCTTTCCCCCTGGTATTTTTTTTTGATGGCGTTGCGTTTTCAATATCCTTATCAGTAATAATACCCTTTTCTTTCAGCATTTGCAGCAATTCATCCGATGAGATCTCAGCAGAGCTGCTTATAACGGTGCTGAACAGAAAAACAAAACTCAACAATATAATACTATACCATTTCTTCATGTCAGATTTTCCTCCTTTTAGATTAAGTTTGAATATATATTGTAACGGATTACTGTTTCTTAATAAATTGCAACAGAGATGCTTCTATTGTTTCAGATGTAAATGGCTTTTCAATAAAATCATGAATTCCTATTTCTCTTGCCTTAGATAAGAGTTTTTTGCTTCCATATGCTGTGATGAGTATCTTATAAGTGTTTGGATGGGATTCCTGAATTCGCCTAAAGAACTCCAAACCATCCATATCCGGCAATTTATAATCTACTATAATTATATCATAATTTTCATTTTCCAGTATTTTCAAGCCTTGTTCTGCGGTTTCGATGGCACGAAGATTACATTTCTCGTTTTCAAAAAATAAACTCATAGAATCTCTTATCCATTCATCGTCGTCTATCAGTAAAATTTTCATGTTTTTCAGCTTTTTAAAGAGATCCATTGTATGCCTTCAAAAAATAATAAGGTTACAGCAAAACAATACTATGTTAAGCATAATTTATGCCATTAATCGTTACTTCAAATAAACACATTATATTCAAATAGTTGAAAAAATAGTGTTGGCGGATAATATTGACTCGAATATAAATATAGAAAAACTTCTACTTATTTTTAGCAAAACTTCTATATTTATTTTTTCGGTAGCGGAAGGTATGATAGTTTATGTTCAGGAGTTTTGCTGCTTTGTTTTCGTTGCCTTCGGCCATTTCCATAGCTTTTTCGATATAGAATTTTTCTAAAGATTGTTGAACAGATGGAAGATCAATGCCGGCGGGCGTAATGGGAGGACAGCATGGCATATTGCTGGCTGACCTGGTAATTTTTTTGCTATTCAACCCCTCTATTCCAATGTCATGGAGTGTCAGCCTTGGTCCCTTTCCGATAAGCACTCCTCTTTCAATAATATTTTTAAGCTCACGCACGTTGCCTGTCCATTTGTATTCATTTAAGGCTGTTTCAGCCTTTGAATCAATACTGGTAAATATTTTGTCGAATTTTTTGCTGAATTCGTATAGGAAATGCTTTGCGAGAGGAATAATATCTCTGCGGCGTTCTTTCAGCGAAGGAATCTGCACCTTTATAACTCCCAGTCTAAAATAGAGGTCTTTTCTAAGCAAACCATTGTCCATCAGTTTGTTTAAGTCTTTATTTGTGGCGGAGATCACTCTTGTTTTAATTGTAAGCTTTTTTGTGCTGCCTATTCTGTAAAATTCTCCGGATTCAAGAAAACGGAGAAGTTTTGCCTGGGCATCCAGGCTCAGGTCACCCACCTCGTCGAGAAATAATGTGCCATGTTCCGCTTCTTCAATTAATCCATTTTTACCGGATATGTTAGCTCCGCTAAAAGCGCCTTTTTCATAACCAAACAGCTCACTTTCAATAAGTTCCCCTGGAATAGCCGCACAATTTACGGTAATCAACGGGCCATTGAAGTTGGGGCTTCTAATATGTATGGCATTCGCAATGAATTCTTTGCCTGTACCGGTCTCTCCAAGAATAAGAATGGGAGTGTCCGGGCTTTTTGCTACCGTTTCTATAAACTCTACCACATTTTGAATAGCGTTGCTTTCTACTATAAAACAGGGAAGATTTTCCTTGAAATATTTATCCTGAAGAACTTTAACTTCTTTTCTAAGCCTTATAGTTTCAAGTGCATTGCTGATAAGTATTTCCAATTCATCCATGTGAATGGGTTTCACCACATAATCATAGGCTCCAAGCTTCATGACAGAAGTCACCGTTTTGATATCTTCATAGGCAGTTATCATTATGATTAGAATTTCGGGATAAAGCTTTTTGATTTCGCATAACGCTTGAATGCCATTAATGCCGGGCAGTTTTATATCAAGAAGAATAAGATCCGGCAG
>DAOURZ010000209.1 GCA_030627475.1 Deltaproteobacteria bacterium
CTATACTTTTTTATCAATTCAACAACTATGGGATCTGTTGCCGAATTCGCATTAATGGAAGGCACTCTCAATTTTTTATGACTTATTATTGATGATACATGCCTTTCAACAACTTCGCACATTCCCTGAGAAATTGCTTCTTCAACACAGTTGCCGGCACATGCACCGTTAAATTCGTTAATCGTGAAAAACCAGTCAAATGGAATCAGTATCTCTTTGTTCTGTGTCAGATTGAAAGCTTTTGTCCATTTAAAAGGAATATCTTCAAATATTTTTTCTGCAATTTCAAGATCGTCGGAATCATCGTTAACTGATTGTGCAATCATCTTAAACGGGATAGCTTTATCTTTTATGTTTCGATATTTTTCGAATAGAAAATTTTCCGGATTATTACGAAAGCTGAACAAGCTGAATCTTTCAGCCAGCTCCATTACGGCGCTCGCCTCAGCCTGCTGTGTAGTACCACCCTTACCCATCTGTTTTCTTGTTCCGGTTAAAGCATATGCATCATTACCGCAAATGCTGAAATAAACAGGGATATCAAGTCTTCGATTATCAATTCTTACAGTATCCTGGAGAATATCAAGGTCAATTTTTTTAAGTTTTTCCTTAAACTGCTTAACTGTTTTTTCCGGTGGTAATATTTTATCCTGGTCAATATTATTATGCTTAAATGCATCCTTTAATATGATTTTGCTGGTCATTGATTTTATTATATCTCCTTTCTATTTCTAATACTCTACTTGAGCCTGGGAACGTGGCCGAAATAACTTCCGCAAGTAGGCGCATAGATTTGGGTCAGGTTTGTTCGATTTGCCCGATTTGCCCGATTTAAAATAGGCACAATAGTTGTATGGAAGCTTTTTATAATGCTATAAAGTTTGTGATTTTATCTATTAAGCGAATGCCATTGCGCCCTATGGGCGGGGATTTTTACTTTTGGGGTCCACTATAGTTTGAGGTTGAAAAAAAGAACCTTGACAGAAAGAGAAGAAAGCGTAACGAACTAATTATTTTGAAGGAATCCGTCGAAGAACAATTGGCTATATCAGCAACAGCAAGAAGAATGCAAAAACTTTAATTTATCAAAGAACTATTTTTAAAAAACTCAAGTATATAAAACATGGACGAAATAAGTTCAAGCTGTAAGAAATGGATTTACAACAAAATATATTCCCAAAAGTCCTATGATAGCCCCTGCACCTTTACGAAACCAGCTCCCTGCACCCTGCCAGACGCTGTTTTCTATCAATTTTCTTACGAGTGCCGTTGAACTGCCGGCAACCACAATCGGCAGGCAATGTCCCGCAGCAAAAAGCAGGATAAAAAGTATTCCTGCCGCAACTTTCTGCTGGATAGTAATTATAGCGAGAATAGGTGCAATGAATCCGAATGTGCATGAACCGGAGAGTACGCCATAGGCCAGGCCCAGCACAAACGCACCGAACAATCCCTTGAAATTAAGACGATAGAGCAATCCTCCGGACATGGAACATTTTTCCACGCCCAGAATGCCTAAAGCCACCCAGATAAGAATGCCACCAATTAAAATTTGCCAGTAATTTCCTATGTCGCCCAACATGCGGCCCAAAAAAGCACAAATAATTCCGATCAAGGCGATGGTAATAAAAAGACCGGTGGTAAATGCTGCCGAATATATACCGGCCTGTCTGGGATCAATAGCCTGTTCCTGCCCGCCCACATAAGCTATGATTAATGGAATTGATGCAAGGTGGCACGGGCTGAACAATACGCTGACAATCCCCCATAAAAAACATCCAACAGCCGCAAATGTTGCGCCTCCGGTGATCCATTCATTAATGGTCAAAAAAAATGTCTCAAGCATTTGCACCCTCTAGTTCAACTCCCATTTTCTTCAATTGATTAACGATGGCTTTTTCGCTCATAAATCCGATATGGCGATAGACCTCTTTACCCTGTTGATCAAAAAAGATTTGTGTTGGAATGGAACGTATTCCAAATCTTCCTGCCTGATCTCTGTTCTTCCAAACATCAATAAAGATAATAGCGGCCTTACCTTTGTAATCCTTTTCTATTTTTTCCAGAATCGGAACCATCATTTTACAGGGAATACATGTTTTTGCCCCCAGATCTATCATGGTTACTATTCCCTTATTCGGTAATGCATCAAAGTCTTCTGAAAAAACATTATTTGTAATTACACAAAAAAATAATAGAAAAGCCACGGTATACAGACAAATTTTTATTCCTGTTTTCTTCATATTTATCTCTCTTCCTCAGATTTTCTGACTTTGAGTGAACTCCTTACTTCTCAATCCATGTTTTTATCTCTTCTTTTGTCGGAACCTTGCCGACACTTTTTACCTCTCCATTAACGACCACAGCAGGTGTCCCAAAAACACCGTAACCTGCAATTTTCATTAGATCGCTCACCTTCTCCACCTTTGCATTCATGCCTCTTTCAGCGACTACTGCCTTCACAATATCTACGGTCTGTTTGCATTTTGGGCATCCGGGTCCTAATATCTTTATCTCCATTTTTTCTCCTTATGTAATTCTGATATTAACTTAACTTCATTCCTTACCCCGCAATCCAGCCATAACCCATACCGGCAATTGTGGACAACACTACAATTATCAAACAAAAAGTCAGGGTTTTTTTCATACCCATAACACCGCCAATAACCAACATGTTTGGAAGTGATAATGCAGGTCCTGCGAGAAGAAGTGCAAGGGCAGGTCCTTTTCCCATGCCGGCTCCCATCAGGCTTTGAAGAATAGGAATCTCGGTTAAGGTTGCAAAATACATCAAAGCTCCTGAAACCGAAGCAAACAGATTTGCCCACAAAGAATTTCCTCCCACCAGGGTTTGAATATAATGCTCTGGAATCAGCGCTGAATGCCCCGGTCTGCCAAGCATGAAACCGGCAATTAGAACACCTGCTCCAAGAAGCGGCAAAATCTGTTTCATGAATCCCCAGGTAGATTGTACCCAGTTTAATCTTTCCTCCTTAGTAAACCAGCTTTTCAGCATAATGAATAATATTGTCAGGAGAAAAGCCGTTACATACCATTTAGCTGCAAATATAACATGCCACAGCCCTGTTGAACCGGCTGCCGGTCGTGCAAAAGTTGCAAAAACAAGAATCAAAACCATTGTCAGCATGTAAAATGCATCCTGCAAAAGTGTCCGGCCTTTATCTTCTTCATCAGGGATATAAACCTGACCCGCTGTGCGTGCTGCATCCTCTTTCCTAAAGAAAAAAGCCATCAGAAGTCCGGTAATCACCGCAAACATAACTGCACAAACAGCACGTGCCAACCCCATCTGCCACCCCAGAATTTTTGAGGTAAGCACAATAGCGAGTATATTTATCGCAGGACCTGAATAGAGAAAAGCAGTGGCAGGACCAATTCCTGCACCTCTTGTATAAATGCTTGCAAAGAGAGGAAGAACAGTACAAGAGCACACAGCCAATACAGTGCCGGATATTGAAGCTACAGAATATGAAAGAATTCTCTTCGCTGTAGCGCCAAAGTATTTAAGAACCGCAGACTGGGAAACAAAAACAGCAATAGCCCCGGCAATAAAAAAAGCAGGTATCAAACAGGTCAAAACATGCTCCCTTGCATATTCCTGAAGCATCATAAAAGCTTCAAGTCCTGCCTGCCTTATTGTAAAATGGCTCCATGGCACATAGTAACACGCAAGAAAAACCAATATGATAAGCAATAATTTTGTACGTTCTTTCATATTAATTAGCGCCCTTTAGATAAGCTTTTATTCACCAAATTATATAC
>DAOURZ010000095.1 GCA_030627475.1 Deltaproteobacteria bacterium
AATCATCAATCATCAATCATATCACGCTGTTCAAGTTTTACAATTCTTGGAGTAATAAATATCAGCAGCTCTTCCTTGTTGTTTGTTTTGCTTGTCGATTTGAAAAGCCAGCCAAGTAAAGGAATCTTTGATAACCAGGGAACACCAGTTTCTCCAGAGCTTTTTGTTGTTTTAAGAATACCTCCGATTACAATTGTATCTCCATCATCAACGAGAAGTTTTGTGTTGGTTTCCTTGGTGTCGAACGATCTTCCTGCTTCATATAAAGTTCCAACATCATATTTTTTGATATGTATTTCCATTGAAATTCGACCATCTGGCGTTGCATGTGGTGTAACTTCAAGCAAAAGTTCAACATCTTCATACTTTGTTTCAGGGATTCCAGTTTGTGCGTCCGTCACAATATATGGATATTTTATTCCCTGACTGATTGTAGCTTTTTCGTTGTCAAGGGTTACAATCTTTGGAGAAGAAATTATCTTAAGATCTCCCTGTGATTCCATTGCCAGTAGCTTTGCATTCAGTAACAACGGGGTACCGACAAGCTTTGTAAAGTTAAAGCCTATGCTCCCCATACTTGATGCAAGCAGAGAGTCAGGAACATTCATTGCCATGTTTGTGCCGTAAGTAGAATGTGTAAAACCTTTGCCACCTCCTATTGAATTATCAAGAAAGCCTATGGCGTTTGTATCACGAACAACTCCAGGATACTTTTCATCAACAAACCATCCCCCACCCATTGCAGCGGTATCCATTGGGCTTGTAGGCTGCTCGCCAGTCGCTGCTCCCCACTGGGTTCCGATTTCCCTTGAAAAATTGGTGGTAGCTTCCACTATCCTTGCTTCGATAATTACCTGGGGTGTTACCTTGTCAAGTTTTTGAATGATTTCCTTGGCTTGTTTAAGAACCAAAGGCACATCTGTAATTACAATCATATTAAGACGTTCATCAACCGTGGATTGTCCATACTGGTTAGTGTCTTTCTTCTCATCCGGTATTGTTAATATCCCCTTTGACTTTGTCTCTTCATTCGGTAGTATATGGAATTTATTTAAGTCCTTTGCGTTAGCATAGTTAATAGGGAAAAACATGGTAATATGATCTTCCTGCCTGACCGCATCCTGTTTTGCCTTTAATTTTTCCTTTAGTTGCTCCTCTTCTGCTTGAAGCGTTACAAGCGTGGCGATACGAATAATTTCACCCTCGTATATTTTCCCAAGCTTATTCATTTTCAGCACCAGATCAAGTGCCTGGTCCCAAGGCACAGGTTTATCTAAAGTTAGCGTAATTCTACCAGTTACATCATCGTCTATGGCAAAATTTTTACCGCTTACTTCTTTCAGAATACGAAGAACACTTTTAACATTTGTTTCGTAGAAATCCAGGGCTATTTTTTCTCCTGTATATAGTTTTTTAGTTTTATATAAGCGATAAATATCAAGTTCTGTTTTTTCACCTGTATAAGAATCAGTCCTTTTTTGTGTATCAATATCATATTCCACAGCAGCATTATTCATCTCGGTAACAACGCTATCGGCAACTGTTTTTTTGACAGGTTTCTGTACTTCCCGTGATGTCGGTTTAACCTCAGTTTGAGCCATAACTTTTTTCCAGGCAGGAAGCTTAGCGTTTTCTGATGGCCTGGGTGATATTGTTGATGCATCAAAATGGATCAATAACAAATTGTCATTTTGTTCAATAAAATAAGGTACGGACTCCCGAAGCTCAATTGTCAGCATGGAAGTATTTTTCATGGCAGGTGTCTGAACAGGTATGATTTTATCCACAGCGCTTTCAAAGCGAGTAGTAATCAGTGGAAACTTACGGTAATCCGGCAATCTGGTATCTAACAGTTTTATTTGTAACAATTGGCGCGAAACTTTTTTTATTCTGTATTCAACAGGTCTTGTTGTTCCAATAATGATGGTTGATTTTCCAGTCTGTTTACTCGAAAAATCAATACGATTAACCAATGCCGGTTTTGTGTATTTTGTGGTTGTTTTACCTGTTATCTCTGAAGTTTTATCCAGAATTTGTTTTTTGCTTTCAATAACAGCTTTTTCTTTTTTAACCTCCGTTTTTTCCTTTGTTTCTACCGGTTTTTTTACCTGCTCGACGGAAGAAAAAGTTGCGGAAGATAATGTTTTAGATGGTTTTGCAAATGATATGTTAATATCCGTTCCTTTATTTGTCGCTTTATAGGGCACATCTTTTTTTAGTGCTATTTTGATTCTGGATTTATGACCTTTTTCAGTTAGTTCGAAAGCTGTTATTGAATCAACGATTTCGCTTTCCAACGAAATATTTGTTTTGATATTACCAAGAGCTGTTTCAGGAAAGTAAAGCAGCACAGATAAAGGAAAGAGTTGTTTGACAGACATGTA
The DNA here is from genome assembly GCA_030627475.1 of Deltaproteobacteria bacterium. Taxonomy (GTDB): domain Bacteria; phylum Desulfobacterota; class Desulfobacteria; order Desulfobacterales; family ETH-SRB1; genus B13-G4. The sequence goes on from DAOURZ010000095.1 coordinate 2,385, forward strand.
GGTTAACTCGCGGTTCCCTTTAACCAATATATTAAATGATTCCGGATCCTCGGAGGTACTTATTTCGGTTATAAGCTTTGGTTCGGGGAGAAGTTCATCTTTTTTTGCAGCCATATTTTGAGCACATCCTGTAAATACAGATAGTAAAATTACCAGAAAAATGGCTATCGCCATGACTTTTGACGATTTATGTTTTTTATAATTCATATTATTCTTCTCCAGGAAACTTCTGAAGTTTAAGTTCTCTTTCAACAAGGGTTATTTGGCCTAATATGCTTTCGGCTTCTTCTTCTACAACCACACTGTTCTTTAATATTTTTATTACCCTGCCGAAATTAATGCCTATGCGGGTGCCTTTTTTTATTACAAATCCCTTGCCGGATACATCTTCTACAAGCGCCTTGTTTCCACTTGGCGCAAATATTATCCCCACAAGCTTCAACTCGCTCAAATCAACTTTTTCAATAGGGGTAAGCGGAATACGTTTTTTATCATTTTGATCATCAAGGGCAGAAACTCCATCTCCGAAAATTGAGGCAAATGGATCTATTTTGCCTTCAACATTATAGGTGACAGCTGGTTCTGACGATTCAATCTTTTGGTCAGCTTTTTCGTCTAATTTTTCGTCTAATTTTTGATCGGGGCTCGTATTTGTTTTATCGGTTTTTGGTTTTGAGACTTCTTTTGTTGTTTCAGGTTTTGAAATTTTAATTTTTTGGTTATTTTTAACGGGCTGCTTTTCTTTTAATGGGGTTACAATCTTTTTACTTACAACCATTGTTTCCGGCTGCTTTTCTTCTTGCTCATTGCAGCCATAACACAATAAAAAACAAGCTATGCAAGCTATACTTAATATTTTTATAATATATTGACGCATCAATTGTTAACCCTTAACTCCTAACTCCCGACTCTTGACTCTTGACTTCCGACTCTTGACTCCCGACTCCCGACTCCCGACTCCCGTCACTTCTTTCCCTTTTCTTTTTGTTCTTCCGGCTCGACAAATCTGTAGGTTACAGCCGTACAGGAAGTGTTAAGAATGTTCCCTGCTTTAGGTGATGTTATCATCACAACATCTTTTATATTTACTATCCTGGATAGCCTTGAAACGTTATCAAAGAAGAGTCCGACATAGTGATAATTGCCGGCAACTTTAATTGAAACAGGAATTTCAGCATAAAAATCTTTATTAATTTCTGTTTCAGGTTGAAAGAGCAGAAATTCAAGGCCGACATCTTTGCCGGATTTGGTTATGTCGGTTAGCAAGGAAGGAATTTCTTTTTTGTCGGGCAATGCTTTCATTGCGATTTTGTAGTTAGCTTCGGCTATTTTCATTTTTTCTCTATATTTGTTAAGCTGAACCGACCTTCTTTTGGCAGAAGCAAGCTTGTTTTCAAGATTTGTGTAATCTGAATTTAATTTATTCAGGTTTTCAAATTTTGGAAGGTATAAAAAATAAGTGGATGACCCTATAATTACAATGAAAGTCGCAACACATATCATAATCCTGTGAACTTTTGACAGTTTTCCGATATTTTCAAGTAAGGGTTCAATAGCTTTTAAAGAAATGTTGAATTTCTTCATTATTTATTTGCCTTATCAGTATCAACATTTTTAAGGGGCATTTTATTGCAGGAAACTACAAATTCTTTAAGCTTTGTAAGTTTTGTAAGCTTATTCTGCTTTTGTTGTTTTAAAGTTGTTAAATCTATGCTGTTAAAAAGCTTTGAATTTTCCAGGCGAGTCATAAAATCAGCAACAGTTTTATTATCAAGAGCAAACCCTTTAATTGTGACGACTTCTTCTTTAGCCTCAAGCTTGGTAAACCACATCCGCTTTGGAATTACCATAGATGTCATCATATCAAGAAGACGGACAGGTTCTTTGCGATTAAGCTCAAGATCTTTGATTACACTCGTTTTTTTATTAAGGATATCAAGCCTGTTTTCGATATCCGTTACTTCCTTAATTATCTTGTTGTATTTGGTTATTTCCCTGTTAATGTTTTTTATTTTAATATTATAGGCGCTAATCTTGTCATTTAATGATACATTGTAATAATACATGGAGAAAAGGACAAATATAATTGATAAAACAAATATTGAGACTTGTTGACGTACGTTCTCTTTTTTACGCTCGGCCCGAAAAGGCATCAAATTAACTTTTATCATTTGTCATCAACTCTTCTTAAAGCAAGCCCCATGCATATAGATGCTTGAGGAGCTATCTGTTCAAGGTATGATGGATCAAAACGTTTGGCTATGTGTAATTCTTTGAAAGGATTAATAACTTCTACCTCAAATGATGTTTCATCCATTAGAAGTTGACGAAATTCCTTAATATTGGCACCACCACCGCTAAGTATAACTTTTTTTATCTGTCCATCAGGATTTGCCGAATAATAAAAGTCAAGTGCGCGTTTTATCTCAAGACTCCATTCGGAAATTACAGATGCAACAATTTGTTGTAGATCATCAGAAGATATTTTGTCCGTCTCGTTACCAAGCTTTATCTGTTCAGCTTCGATAAAAGAACAGTCTGTAAGAGAAATTATCTGTTGAGTTATCTGGCCGCATCCCATGGAAACATCCCTCATAAATTCAGAAGAATGGTTTTGAAGTATATTCAATGATGTCTTGTTTGCTCCTATATCTATCAACATTACATTTTCATCAATTATGTCATAATTGGTTTCGAAAATATTTTGCAGGGCAAAGGCATCAACATCAATTATACATGGGTTAAGTCCGGCCATTTGAACAAGATCAATATATTCACTAATCATTTCTTTTTTGGCCGCAACAAGAATAACGCTCATTTGATTTGAGCCGGCTTCCGTTTCTCCCAGAATTTGATAGTCCAGATTAACTTCGCTGATGTCGAAAGGGATATATTGTTCTGCTTCGAGATGAATGGTTTCTTGAAGTTGTTTTTCAGTTGCGGTTTGCATTTCTATTTGTTTTACAATAACTGAATAACCTCCGATTGAGATGGCAACATTTTTCTCTTTTATGTTATTCGTTTTAAATAGTTCACGAATTGAATCGGCAATATTTTCAGGGTCGGTGATGCTACCTTCCTCAATTGCTCCCGGGGCTATACTTATCATTCCAAAATTCTTCAGGGTTAATCTTTTTTTTATTACCATAATTTCCCCAGCCTTTAAAGCGCTGGAACCAATATCAAGGCCAACCAGGTGGGGAGATTTTCCAAATATCATTTGATATACCCTATATTAACTATCCAAAGTTATGCCAAGGAACGTGGACGAGAAATTTTATGGCACTGAAAATACGTAAGTTTTAAAAGAGGAGTTTCCATTTAGGACTAATTACATATTATGTATTATTAAATCAAGTTAATTACTGCAATGCTAATTATTAAAAATAATACGCCCGAATCTTCCTTGCTTTTGAACCATATGCCATAATCAGTGCCGCTTTACCTTGACTTTAAAAGTCATCTTTTTTATATTTGGAATAACAAACGGGACCAGCTAAATTTCCCCAGGCAGGCGCATATATAGTGCCCGAACGAAAACTAGAAAATTTTTTTAAGTTCAAGGAAGACGCAAATTTTAAC
>DAOURZ010000474.1 GCA_030627475.1 Deltaproteobacteria bacterium
AATTGCTGATTCCCTTTGAACATGCTCAGATGCCTGAATGCCCATACGAATTACCGGTATTTTCTTTTCTCTGAATATCAGATAAATATCTTTTACAAGCGTAACACATTGCTCAAGAGACATGGGAGTATATTTTTCTTTTTTATACCATTCGGACAGAATAGTATTTTTAAGAACCAGGGTAGGATAAATTCTGACGAAATCAGGAGAAAGTGCGGCAATTCTTTTTGCTGAACATAAGGTTGTTTCCCTATCATCATCAGGCAGACCGGTCATCATCTGAAGGCCGATTTCATAATTTCTTTCTTTTAGTATGCTGACTGCTTTTTCTGTGTCTGTAGATGTATGCCCTCGTTCGCACAAACAAAGCACGTTATCATCCATGGACTGGACACCGATTTCAACCGTGGCAACAGGAAATTCCTTTAAAATATCCAATCGTTTGAAATCTATGGTATCAGGACGTGTAGAAAATCTAATGCTGTCAACCCTGCCTTCAATTACAAATTTTGTCGCTTCACGAAGTAAGGACGTTATGCAATCACTTTTGAGTCCGAGGAAATTACCGCCAAAAAATGAAACTTGAACTGGATTTCTGTTCTTTCCTTTATAGCATAGAAACTGATTTATCTGCAAACCAAGCTCTTCAGGAGAAGGTATTTTTTGTTTTACTCCTGTTATAGCTGTTTGATTACAAAAAATACATTTATGAGGGCATCCTATATTTGGCAAAAAAACCGGAACAATAAAAGGTTTCTCGTAACTACTCAAGTTGTCAGGTTCACAGTTCACAGTTCATAACTTTTTATTTTCAAGAATTTTAAGAGCTTTTTTGGCGGCATCCTGTTCCGCCATTTTTTTGCTCTTGCCGATTCCTTCCGTTTTTACTTTGCACATTTTCAGTTGAATCTTAAAGGTCTTGTCGTGATCTGGTCCACTTTCCTGAAGCACTTTGTATTGCGGTGTTATCTTATGAGTTTCCTGAACAAGCTCCTGAATCCGGCTCTTATAATCGTAATGATCCATTGCGGCAGCAATAGAATTCAGCAAATCGGAAAAATGGTTTTCAATCATCTTGAATGCTTCATCAAAATTGCCATCAATATATACAGCGGCTATTACAGCCTCAAAAGTATCAGCCAATATGGAATTCTTTTTGCAACCGTTTGTTTGAATTTCTCCCCTGCCAAGCCTTACAAAAGAACCCAAATCAATTACACGGGCTATATCGGCAAGCTGAGACTCATTAACAAGACCCGCTCGCATTCTTGAAAGATCACCCTCAGTTAAGTGGGGATAACGCTGCATAAGAATATCTCCTATAACAAGGTTTAATACCGCGTCTCCCAGAAATTCAAAGCGCTCATTATCATGTATATTTGCATCATCATGCTCATTAACAAATGAACTGTGGTTTAGAGCCTCTTCAATAATACTTATGTTATTAAATTTATAAAAAATTTTTTGTTCAAAAATAGAAATATCTGCTTGTTTCATATTTGATTTATTTGCTTAGTGCCCGAACGAAAAATAGAAAATTTTTTCAAGTTCA
>DAOURZ010000274.1 GCA_030627475.1 Deltaproteobacteria bacterium
ATAATTTTTAATTCAATTGTTTTTTGGCTATTCTTTGCTTTAAAGGGACGCTATGAATCTGTTTGATATTCTAATTATAATTATTTTTGGTTTTTGTCTTATAAGGGGTTTTTTTAGAGGTTTTATCAAGGAAATATCTTCGATAATTGGTGTGCTCGGAGGATTCTATGCAGCTTATACTTACTATATGGAATTTGCAAATTTATTACCAGGATGGATTTCAGACAAATCACACCTCCATATCGTTAGCTTTTCGATTATTTTTTGCGGAGTTTTTCTTGTTATCAGTATTCTTGGTGTAATAATCAAATATATTCTAAACATTGCTTTTTTAGGCTGGATTGATCGTATATGCGGAGCTGGATTTGGAATAATCAAGGCAATATTAATAGCTTCTGTTTTTCTGATAGCCCTTACTGCCTTCCTTCCGGAGAAGGCACCGATAGTCAAAGACTCTATGCTTTCTCCCCATGTTTCATGTATTTCCGAAAAGATGGCCAAAGTAATTCCTGAAGATATGAAACATCAGTTTGTATCTAAAATTGAAGAATTAAAAAAGGCATGGAAGAAAAACGGCAATCTCTAAGAAAATACATCATAAAATAGCAACATTCCCTGAACCCTGAAATTAAGGAGGTAACACCATGTCAAATAATAAAGTCAACAATCCGGTTGATTTTGAGAATGCCCTTAAAATCGGCCGTCCACCAAATATAGTAAAACTTTTTCCAAATTCAAAAGCATTAATCGTTAGTGGAAAGTTTATAGACAGAGCTATGATTGCAAAGGGTAATGCTATCGCAATAGCTGCTAATGGCAGAAATTATTTTGTGATACGGGGAGCTCTTAAAGCCGCTCAGCGAGCGAATGCCGCCATTATTATCGAGATCGCCAAGTCAGAAGGCGGTGCAACTTCTTATTGCGCAGTAAATTACTGGAACATTGCCAGACTGATTGATGCCATGTGCAATGAGTTGAATATTACGATACCGGTTGCTGTACATGCAGATCACTATGGCATAAAAAATGATGAGGATGTTGAGGAAGCAAAAACAGAAATTCCAACATTGTTTGAAGCAGGACTAACATCTATCGCAATAGATGCTTCACATCTGCCGGATGACAAAAATCTTCTTGCAAACATTGAGATAGCTCCATTTATCCCCAAATGGGCAGGTCTTGAAACAGAGGTTGGTGAAATCAAAGGGAAAGAAGGCCTTTCAACAGTAGATGAAGCGCTGTTTCTCATACAAGGTCTGAATGCAAACAATATTTTTCCGGACTGGATAGCATTAAATAATGGAACAACACATGGCATAGAAACAAGCGATCAGGGAATTCAGGTAAACTTAACTACTGAAATCCATGAGGCGCTATCAAAATATAACATATCCGGTGCACAGCACGGAACTTCCGGAAACAGCTCTGAAAGGTTGAGAGAGATAGCTAAAAAAACCGGAACCACCAAAGCAAATGTAGCTACAGCGCTTCAAATGATTTCATGGGGTTTGGAAGTTAACGACTACGGAAATGCCATTCTTGATAAAGATGGCGAGTTTATCAAGGTAGAAGGTGAAGGAGTTACAGAAAAGATATGGTCTGAAATGGTTGCCGATGCTGAATCAAAAGGATTGAAAGCAGGAAACTACAAAAAGCTGAATCTTCCGTTTGAAAACAAACTTCTTAGACAGCCAAAAGAAATAAAGCAAAGGATGGTTAAACGAGTTGAAGATTTTATATATAATATGCTTGTAAATGTATTTAATGCAAAAGATACTGCTTCTCTTGTTATCAGCTCCATACTTGATGTCGGCACCTGCGATCCTGGCCCCAAAACAAAAAGGCTTGAAGATCCGGATGAATGGACGCAGGAAAAAATTGTTAAAAAAGCAAAATTCATTATAAGCGATAAAGGTACGAAGGGAGAGTTTGACGATTAAGATGCAGAAAAAATCTTTTTGTCATTTTTGCGGAGCAAGACTTTCTGAAAAACAATTGCATGGAACTATTCGCCTTTTTTGCGAAAATTGTAATGAAGCAATTTATGAAAACCCGGTGCCAGCCACATGTCTTGTTGTGGTTGATAATAAGGAAAGGATATTGCTCGTTAAAAGAAGCGTAGAGCCCAAAATTGGGTTCTGGTGTCTGCCCGGGGGGTTTATTGAGCTTGGCGAAAGCCCCGGGCAGGCTGCTTTAAGAGAGCTAAAAGAAGAAACCGGTCTTTCAGGTAAAATTGAGTTGCTTTTTGGCGTTACAATAAATAGCAGTCCAAGATATCACAGCGTCCTTATGGTCGGTTATCTTATAAAAAATTATACCGGCATCTTGGAATCCGGTGACGATGCATCTGATGCAGCTTATTTTAATTATAAAGATTTACCGGAAATTGCTTTTGAAAGTCATATGGAATTTATCAGAATATATTATTCAGCCTATGGACCATGTTAAAAAGTCATCGAAGCAATATGTATATACCCTCTTATAAAGTACATAATGTTCTCAAAGTATACAGCGAGCAGCTCAGACAAAAAAAAAATTCCGAGCAACATCAATTGCCTGAACAACAAACAATTATAAAAGGCATAAACAAATCATCTGAAGGAAAATGTAAGGCAGTCATCAAAAAAGTTGCTGATGAAATTTTTGATAAAATAATTCATTACGGTATTCATTGGGAAGTTGATAATAAAATTGCAGAACAACAGAAAAAAAACGGTTTTGAATATACTCAAAAGAAAACAAATGAATTTGTTTTTAAGACAATTGATGATACTAACAAAAAAAATATCGGCAGGCTTTTACTATCAGATGTCAGCATATTGATTAAGGAACGTGGACGAATTAACTTCCCCAAGTAGGCACCTGCTTGATGGAAGTTAATTCGTCCACG
>DAOURZ010000350.1 GCA_030627475.1 Deltaproteobacteria bacterium
ACATCACAGCTTCTGGTCATCTTTGCCCGATCTAAAATCACAAAAATCTTGAAATAGCTCGCTATTCCTTCAACTTTTGTGCCTATTTTAAATCGGGAAGATCGAACAAACCTGACCTAAATCTGAGCGCAATAACGGGAAAGTTATTTAAACCCCGTTCCTAAGATAAAAGTTCTGAAGTCATTAGGAGGCTGAAATATATGGCAACTAAATCCGTTGCAACACAGAAAAAAGTAAAGAAGATTAGTAAACAGGCATTGAACAAACTGATTATAAAAGGTAAAAAACAAGGTTCTTTAACTTATGACGAGATTAACAAGGTATTGCCGGAAGATATGTTATCTTCCGATAAATTTGATGAAACTCTGTTAATGTTTGGCGATCTTGATATTGAGATTGTGGATAAAAAGAAATGCAACGTAGCGAAGAAGAGGGTAGAACCAAAAGAAGAAAATAAACGAACCAAATCCGTTGCTTCTGATGATTTTGGTGCAGTAACTGATCCTGTCAAGATGTATCTGCGTGAGATGGGGCTTGTTACCCTTTTAAGCAGGGAAGAAGAGGTTGTAATAGCCAAGGAAATTGAGGCTGGTGAACAGTTTGTTTTAAGGTCGCTTATCGGTACCACTGCCGGAGTGGAATGCCTTTTGGATTTAGGGGAACGTATTGAAAATGGTAAACTTCGTGCAAAACATGTGTTAAGAGATGTTGACGAAGGCGATGGATATGTTGATGAAGTATTACAAACCGAGAAGTTTTTAAGTACCATTTGTTCTATTGAAAAGATTGACAAAGAAAATAAAGCATACAGGGAAAAACTATTTTCATCACAATTAGATTTGTCTGAACAGAGTAGCATTAGAAATCATATAACTCGCAGGAATAATAAGATATTCGACCTATTAAAAAAATGGCGTCTCGAAGGAAAAATAATAGATAAAATAGAAAATATTATAAGAGGCCGAATAAAATGGTTTGATTCCATGGATAAAAAAATTTCTATGTATGCAGATATATTTAATGTGTCCGCCGATGAACTTTGCGACAATTTAAAAACAGAAACGAAATTTGTTCAATGGGTTGAGGATAGTTGTGATTTGACTGTGGATGAGAGAACTTTATTATTATATACGGAACTTAAAAAGATCCATGAAGAGATAAAAGAAAGAGAATATGCCATAAAGATTAACTGTCTGGCTTTAAAAAAAATCATGTTAGTTGTTGATGAAGGACGCGCAAAAGCGAAAGTAGCCAAGAGTGAGTTGACCAGGGCAAATTTACGGCTGGTTGTCAGCATTGCAAAAAAATATACTAATAGAGGTCTTCAGTTTCTTGACTTGATTCAGGAAGGCAATATTGGCCTTATGAAGGCAGTGGATAAATTTGAGTATCGCCGTGGTTATAAATTCAGCACATACGCAACATGGTGGATACGGCAGGCCATAACAAGGGCAATTGCCGATCAGGCAAGAACTATTCGAATTCCGGTCCATATGATAGAAACTATTAATAAGCTGATCCGTACATCAAGATATCTTGTGCAGGAGTTCGGGCGTGAGCCTAAGCCTGAAGAGATAGCAGCGAAGATGGAAATACCTATTGACAAGGTTCGCAAGGTATTAAAAATTGCACGAGAACCTATTTCATTAGAGACACCTATCGGTGAAGAAGAGGACAGCCATCTTGGTGATTTTATTGAAGACAAAAAGTTTATGCTTCCTTCAGATGCCGCTGTAAGCCTGAATCTTGCTGAGCAGACAAGAAAGGTTCTTGCAACATTGACTCCGAGAGAAGAAAAGGTTTTACGCATGCGATTCGGAATAGGTGAAAAAGCAGATCATACTCTTGAGGAGGTCGGGCAGGATTTTGCGGTAACACGAGAAAGAATCAGGCAGATAGAAGCAAAAGCTTTGAGAAAGCTAAGACATCCAACCAGAAGTCGTAAATTAAAAAGTTTTATCGAACCTAATGCTTGACAAAAAGTTTCTATAAAGTTAATAAACCAAATTCGCGGGCCCATAGCTCAGCTGGCAGAGCCACCGGCTCATAACCGGTCGGTCCCTGGTTCGAATCCAGGTGGGCCCATTTTTTATTATTGAAAAATGATTGCAAAAATATTTGATATCATTAAGGCGATGGAAAATTTTGCACCATTCCATCTTGCCGAAGAATGGGATAATGTCGGATTACAGGTTGGACAAAATGACTGGCCTGTAAAAAAAATGTGGATCGCTTTGGATCCTGCTCCCGATGTTGTTGAGGCTGCC
>DAOURZ010000075.1 GCA_030627475.1 Deltaproteobacteria bacterium
GGCCTCTGCGCCTCTGTGAGAAATTTATTCTTTGACTCCTGACTCCCTTCATACCCTGTTTATTGCAGAAGCCATGTATCCTGCTCCAAATCCATTGTCTATATTTACAACGGCAATATTCGAACTGCAACTGTTTAGCATGGCAAAAAGAGCAGTTAACCCGCCAAAGTTGACACCATATCCTATACTTGTTGGAACTGCTATAACAGGGCTGTTAACCATACCTGCAATAACACTTGGAAGAGCCCCCTCCATTCCTGCAACAACTACAAGCACAGATGCTTTGTTTATCAATTTTTTATGATGAAACAATCTGTGTATGCCTGCAACGCCAACATCAAAAATTGATTCAACCTTGTTTCCCATATATTTTGCTGTAAGATATGCTTCTCTTGCAACAGGTATATCTGATGTACCGGCTGAAATTACAACTATAGTGCCTTTGCCATGTATTGGTATTTCATGCTTTCTCCATACAACCATGTTGGCATCTTCACAATATTCAACTTCAGGGAAGTGCGAGATCACTTTATCGGCATTATGCCTATTTATTCGCGTGATTAATATAATGTTTTCCTGAGATATCATTTTCCCCAGGATACCAATAATCTGATCGGATGTTTTTCCCTGTCCGAATATAACTTCAGGAAATCCTTTGCGCAGTGAACGGTTATGATCTATATGTGCATAGGTTATATCTTCAAACGATATATGCTTTAATTTTTCAGCGGCTTTTTTGACTGAAAGGTTGCCTGAAGCAACAGAATGAAGAAGTTTATTTAACGATTCTATGTTCATGGTATAAGAATTCCTGATTATATCGTTTTGCCGGAAATATACAGAAAGGAAGTTTAAAATCATTCCATGACATGCTTAACAAGATGTCCCAGTTCAGGAAAGATAAGATGCTTGCATGCAAGTTTACAGGCTTTAAGACTGCCAGGCAGACAAAAAAGTATTGTTCTGTCTATTATTCCGGCAGTCGCGCGAGATAAAAGAGCAGCGGAATCAATTTTTTCAAAGCTTAGCTGGGCAAAAAGCGGCCCGAATGCTGTTAGCGCCTTTTCAAATAAAGGGAGTACCGCTTCAATAGTTACATCTTTGCTACTTATCCCGGTTCCTCCTGTCATTAATATAACCTGAGGTTCATGACTGGATATAACATCAAGTATTATTTCGGTTATGGCTTGTATTTCATCTTGTGTAATGTAGTGAAATATAACTTTGTGCCCTTCTTTTAAGGCTCTATTCTTTATCCAAAATCCGCTTTTATCCTCTTTCAGGGAGCGAGTGCTTGAAACAGATATAATTCCAAGCCTGATTTTCCCGGGAGCGTTTTTTCTATGTTCAATTATGCTCATGAGTTATCGGGTATGCACCTTTCTATGACAACAAGGTCCTGACCATCATGTTCGGCAAGTAAAACATTTACAGTTTCCGAACGTCTTGTTTTAATAGATTTTCCAACATAGTTGGCCTGAATTGGAAGTTCTCTGTGGCCTCTATCAACAAGCACCGCAAGTTCAATACGATCCGGCCTGCCAAAATCAATAATAGCATCCATAGCAGCTCTTATGGTTCGACCCGTAAAAAGCACATCATCTATTAAAATAATTTGTTTTCCATCGACAGAAAAGGATATGTCTGTTGCCTGGACAATCGGATGGTGACTGATTCTGGTCCAGTCATCACGATACAAAGTTATATCAATATTACCTGTCGGTAGTTGAATGCCTTCAATGTCATTAATCCTGGACAGGATACGTTTCGCAATATAAACTCCTCTTGTATGAATGCCGATAAGTGTGAGGTTTTCAGCACCTTTATGTACTTCAAGGATATTGTGACTAATTCTTGAAAGTACACGGTCTATATCAGATGCATCCAAAATTATATCGTGTTCGCTCATTATTCTCTCCGGTATATAGTATTCTTATGGACGAATTAATTTCCACAAATAAGCGCATTAAATTTGGAACAACGGAACCTCTTGTTTTTATTCTTTGATTAACCGTTAATTGTAAACTATAAATCGTAAACTGTTCAAAGAGGTCTTGATGCAATGAAATTTCCCTGTACAGGCGTGATATTGGCAGGCGGACAGAATAAGCGCTTTTCGGGCACTAACAAAGCGTTTATAAGTGTTGGCGGAAAGCGTATTCTGGATAGAACATATGAAATATTTGATTCTCTTTTTGATGAGATTATCCTGGTTGCCAATAACCCGCTTAAATATCTTGAATGGGATGTGCATATTGTGTCTGATATATTCCCGTCTCGAAGTTCTTTAACGGGAATACATACAGGACTTTTTTTTACAAATAATTTTTATACATTTATTACGGCATGCGATATACCATTCCTGAAAAAAGAGCTGATTAAAACTGTTATTAATAATATAGAAAAAGGAATTGACGTTGTTATACCGGAAACCTTAAATAGAATTGAACCGTTTTGTGCAGTATATTCAAAAAGATGTCTTAAGCCAGTTGAACATAATCTGATGCAAAAAGAATTTAAGATCAAACGGTTCTTTAAAGAAGTAAGAGTCAAAAAGCTTCCTGAAAATGTTTTGCGTGAAAAGGATCCTGACCTGATTTCTTTTTTTAATATCAACAATCCTGATGATTTGGCCAGAGCAGAACGAATTATTTCCCATTCCCCTTGCTGTCTCCACCATCCAGACATTTCAACAACGGCCTGAAAAGATCTATGGGAAATGGAAAGATGACTGTCGAATTTTGCTCTGCAGACATCTCTCGCATTGTCTGGAGATATCTAAGCTGCAAAGCAATGGGCCTTTTTTCAATTATTTCCGCTGCATCAGCAAGTTTTGCGGATGCCTGATATTCGCCGTCAGCATTGATAATTTTCGCACGCCGTTCTCTCTCAGCCTCAGCCTGTTTGGCCATTGACCTCTGCATTTCCTGAGGCAGATCAATGTGTTTAAGCTCAACTGTCGCAACCTTTATTCCCCAGGGATCTGTGTGAGTATCAAGTATTTCCTGTAATTGTGAATTTATTTTTTCCCTTGCAGATAAAAGTTCATCCAGCTCTGCCTGGCCACACACACTCCTTAAAGTTGTCTGTGCAAGTTGAGACATCGCATAATTGTAGTTTTCAACCTCAACTATGGCTTTTGTCGGATCAATTACCCTGAAATAGATGACAGCATTCACCTTTACAGAAACATTATCCTTTGTAATAACGTCCTGGGGATCTACATCCATGGCCACAAGGCGCATGCTCACTTTTAGCATTTTATCAATAACCGGAATCAATATTATCAGCCCAGGTCCTTTTGCCTGTATAACACGCCCCAGCCTGAATACCACTCCGCGTTCATACTCATTCAAGATTCGTATTGCCGAGGTCAGAAAAAAGACAACAAACATTACTATAGCAATTGCAGTAAACATTTTATCTCCTTTTCAAACTTTCTGAAAAATTTTTACTTCTAAAACAAGATCAACAACTTTTACCACCCGAACCTTTGCACCCTGTACTATTATATCTTTTGAAATCGCATTCCACAGCTCCCCATGAACAAATACCTTGCCTTCGGGCTTAATATCCGTTTTCGCCACCCCGATCTCTCCGACAAGTCCTTCTGCCCCGGTCTTTGGTTTGGAGAACTGTGCTTTAAAAACAATACTGGCAACTGTAACAAAAAAAGCTGAAACCATAACTGCCGTAGGCACAAATACCGTCCATGATAACCTTAACCCGGAAACACTGTCTTCGAACAACATAAAAGAGCCTAATAGAAGTGAAACAATTCCTGCTATGCTAAGAAGGCCATAACTTATAATCTTCATCTCCATTATAAACAGAACTACAGAAAGCATGATAAGAAGAAAGCCGGCATAGTTAACGGGAAGAGTCTGAAATGCAAAGAAAGCCAAAATTAACGAAATTGCCCCGATTACTCCCGGAAAGATAGCGCCCGGCTGAGACAGTTCAAAATAAAGTCCTGCCAGACCTATCATCATAAGGATATACGCAATGTTGGGATCGCTTATGGTTTTTAATATCTTTGTTCTTAAAGTTTCTTTTAGAATTATTTTGTTGGCATTATCAAGCTTTAAAATCCATTTGTCTTCTATTTTGCGACCGTTTATCTTGTTTATCAAATCATCCAGATCTGTTGCTATAATATCTATTACATTTTTTTTCAGTGCCTCGGTTTCAGTAATAGAAACACTCTCACGTATAGCCTTTTCAACCCAGACAGCGTTTCTTCCACGCTTTTCAGCAACACTTTTCGCATGAGCAACCATATCGTTTATTACCTTTTCAGACATGGTTCCTCCAATTTCTTTACCACCCGCACCTACCGGATGCGCGGCCCCGATATTTGTTCCGGGAGCCATGGCAGCAATATGTGCCGCCATGGTTATCATAACACCTGCTGAGGCGGCTCTTGCCCCACCTGGAGAAACATAAATAACGACCGGCACCTTGCTCCCAAGTATAGCCATTACGATTTTTCTCATAGATTCAGCAAGACCGCCAGGTGTATCAAGTTCAATAATAATGCAGGAAGCATTATCTTCCGATGCCTTTTGAATTCCGGCTGTTATATAATCAACCACGCCCGGATTTATAGAACTTGATATTTTGGCTATATAAATATCATTCTGATCCGAAAAACAGTTCTCGGGAGCAAATGACAGAAAAAACAAAAGAGCAACAATAGAAAATTTGCATTTTATAAAACGCATTTCTTCATCAACTCCCCATCTCATTCATTAAAATTTTCATATCTTCCCAGACATCACGTTTTTTATCAGGATTTCTAAGAAGATACGCTGGATGATAGGTAGGTAACACCCTTATACCCCTGTATTTATGAAAATTACCCCTGAGCCTCGAAATGGGTTCTTTTGTTTCCAGAAGTGTTTGAGCTGCAAAAGCTCCAAGTGCGCAAATAAAATCAGGCTTTAATACCGATATTTGACGCTGTAAAAAAGGTGAACAGGCAAGTATCTCGTCAGGCAAAGGATTTCTGTTACCCGGTGGACGGCATTTTATGATATTGCAGATATAAATCTGCTCTCTTGTTAATTTTATAGCCTGAATTATCCTGGTCAAAAGCTGACCCGCAGCGCCGACAAAAGGCCTGCCTTGTTGGTCTTCTTCATAGCCAGGCGCTTCACCAACAAATACAAGCTTTGCACTATGATTGCCCTCACCAAAAACAATATTTCCACGATCGTCACAAAGCCTGCATCGGCGGCAGTCGCCCAAATCTATCCGGATTGATTCCAGTGTCTCAGGCAAAGAGATTCCTTTGTTTCCCCAGCTTTTAACAATATCAAGGCTTTTTTTTGAGCAATCAAATCCCCGACACCCAGATGCCGATAGAAATCCAAGATGGTCTTTAATTTCCTCAATTGCTGAATTAAAACCTTTAATATTCACTTTTTTCACTTGTTCCCAAGGAACGTGGACGAATTCATCATGGTTACAATCCGATCAAGTAAAATATCTGCAACCTCATCTTTTCTCATTTCAGGAAGTGCCTCGGTTGTACCGTCTTTATAAAAAAATGTTACCTTGTTGGTATCCGAGCCGAACCCGGATGAGGGATGGCCGATAAGATTGCCGACAATTATATCAAGATTCTTTCTATCAAGTTTATCAACTGCGTTTTTTTCAAGGTTCTCCGTTTCTGCTGCAAATCCTGCAAGAAATCGGTTCTCTTTTCTTCTGCCAAGTTCTTCAAGGATATCCTGATTTTTTTGCAAAGACAAAATCATTTCATCCTTTTTCTTCTTGATTTTATGTTTACAAGAATCAATTGGTCTGTAATCTGAAACCGCTGCGGCTTTTATAATAATATCTGCCTGTTCCATATGTTCAAACACAGCAAGAGCCATATCCTGCGCAGAACGTACCCTGATTACAGTTACATTTGACGGATCCTGAAGGCTTGTGGGGCCTGCTACCAAAACAACTCTGCCCCCTCTTTTCTCCGCAACTCCTGCAATAGAATAACCCATCTTGCCTGAGGATGGGTTGCTCAGAAACCTGACCGGGTCAATATATTCCTGGGTGGGGCCGGCGGTTACAAGTACATTTTTACCTTTCAGATCTTTTGGTGAAAGGCGGAATAACAATCTGTTGAGTATATATTCCGGTTCGGGAAGGCGGCCTGGCCCGCTTGTGCCGCAAGCAAGTTCTCCGGACTCCGGTTCTATAACAAAGAATCCATCCTTCCTTAATCTATCAAGATTCCTTTGAAGCGCTTTATTCCGATACATATTTGTATTCATGGAAGGACAAATTATCTTCGGAGATGTCACTGCGAGCACCAATGTGCTAAGAGCATCATCAGCGATTCCATTTGCTATCTTGCCAATAATATTTGCAGTTGCAGGAGCTATAATCAGAGCGTCTGCCTTTTCTGCCCAATCTATATGTTCTATGTATTCGCTTCTGCTTCCGACTTTCTCGAAAAAATTTGAGCAAACAGGCTGACCTGATAATGCTTCAAAAGTCAGTCGACCAACAAACGCCTCAGAATTCTCAGTCATAAATACCTTGACATTTGCGCTGTTTTTTTTAAGAAGTCTTAATAATTCTACACTCTTGTATGCTGCAATACCTCCACAAATACCAAGTAAAATATTTTTATTATCTATAAATTTCATGATTTCATTTTAAAAACTCTGACTCAATCTCATCAATCCTCGGAGCAACCCATATTTCAACCTGAGAATTTAACAGATTTTCGAGAATTTTAATCATACA
>DAOURZ010000007.1 GCA_030627475.1 Deltaproteobacteria bacterium
CAATGTCCGGCACCTTTTTACCTGTAATAAAATCTGTAATCATTTCGTACGATTTTTTTACATCAGTCATAATTATGCAAACCTTTCACTCGCTGCTATTAGTCTATCGACTTACTGCCAAATAAATCTTTAATTTTTCTGTTCGTATATAATCCCATTTCCCATAAAAAATAAAGCAAAAGGTTGCAAACCCGTATATTATTTTTAATAACTTTTGATGGTTTTCCAAACTTGTCAATATCATTGAAGAAAATCGTTTATACTGTAAAAAATTTAAACTGGATGCATTTAACACCTTTATTAAACTTGACATTTTTGCAATGAAAGATAAATATCTCTAACCTGTTCAATAGCTATTTTTTTATTGTATGGAACATGGACGAATTAACTTTATCAAGTAGGCACAGAGCCCAAAAGGTTTATTTTTCTCTATATGCTCTGCGAGAGATCATTGTCGTTTTGTTTTTGGATCAAATTTGTTAACCAATTGTCAGTTATACTTTTATTTATAATATGAAATTTAGTTTAAACGACATAGCAAGGTGTCTTGATCTTCCTGTCAGCACCGTAGATCGGTGGATACGTCAAGGCAGAATACCGATACATAGAAACGGAAATGCTTGTATATTTAAAAAGTCTGTTCTTGAAAAATGGGCATTTAATCACAGTATGCCATTTTTTTTGCCAAACGAAGAAAAAGAAATATATAAAGGACAGAACCCTGACCTTACAAATCTTCTGCCCGCAATGCAACTTGGTGGAGTTTTTCATGATATTAAGGGGGCTGATGTTGAATCAGTACTTAAGTCGGCGGTGGATAAAGTGCCGGTTTTATCAATCAATAAAGAAAAACTATATAAAAGGCTGCTTGAAAGAGAAGCTTTAACTTCAACAGGTATAGGCAAGGGCGTTGCTATCCCGCATCCACGTGCCCCCCTTCCGGAAGAAATAGATAAGCCTTTAATAATTACGTGTTTTCTTGAACAGTCAATAGACTTTGCGGCCGTTGATGATAAACCTGTGTGTGTTATGTTCCTTCTATTAAGCAGATCTATAAAAAATCACCTCCATCTTCTTTCAAGGCTTGCTTTTTGTGTGCGTGATGACTTATTCGTCGAATTTTTGAGAACATACCCTGATACTTCTTCATTCTTATCAAGAATAGCAGACTGTGAAAATCTACTCGACGAAACGGATTAGGAACATGGACGAAACAACTTCCACAAGCAGGCGTATAGATTTGGAAGTTATTTCGTCCACGTTTATAGTTAGCCAGGCAATGAAAATATGCGCATTTTAAGACGTTGGCGTCAGCCTGCAAGCTGGAGCATTTTTCGCCAGGATGACCGTCTTCTTCTCATTTTGATAGCAGTTATTGTAGGCACCTGTAGCGGCTTGGCGGCTGTTGTGCTTAACCGGTCACTTATTGCGATGTTTGAATGGCTGCATCATTTTCGCCATTATTGGTGGTCATTTATTATACCTGCAATTGGAGCGGCTCTTTCTGCTTTGTTCCTTGACAAGATGGTAAAAGAAGGTGCCGGACATGGCGTGCCTGAAGTGATTTACAGTGTATCACGTTATGGTGGCTTGATGCGATTTCGCTCAAGTTTTTCTCGCCTGATATCAAGCTGTCTTACTATAGGCAGCGGAGGTTCAGCGGGACCCGAGGCTCCTGTGGTTATGAGCGGAGCAGCTATTGGTTCAAATATTGCCAAATTCTTTTCTTTAAATGACCGACAACGAGTCACTATAGTTGGTTGTGGTGCTGCAGGTGCAATATCTTCCATTTTCAATGCCCCTATTGCCGGGATGGTATTTTCCATGGAAATAATTCTTGGCGAATGGAAAGCTGCAAATATTGTTTCAATAGCCATTGCTTCTGTTGCAGGTACTGAAATAAGCAGAATACTGCAGGGAAACCAGATTGCTTTCAGCCATCGTTTATTCAATGTTGGTCATTTAGATATCGTTGCCTGTATTGGCCTGGCAATAATTTCGGCAGCTGCATCTATACTTCTTACCCGGCTTCTCGGGTCAATGCATGGAGTTTCTAAAAAGATTCCCTTCCCTACATGGATGCGCGCTGCCGCCGGAGGTTGTGCGGTAGGAATAATCGGACTTTTTCTTCCGGTTGTTCTTGGAGAGGGGTATCATCCTCTCAGAACAATGATAGAGGGGGTTTATACACAGGGCATTGGCATTGTAACCGTAGCTTTTCTTGCAAAAATTCTTGCAACTTCTTTGACTCTGGGTTGGGGAGGATCCGGCGGAATATTTGCTCCCTGTCTTGTTATAGGAAGCCTTGCGGGTCTTACTTATCATCGAGGGCTTCTTTTGCTTTGGCCTTCGGTACCATGGGTAAATGAAGGATGCTTTGCTTTATTGGGAATGGCTGGACTTGTCAGTGGAATGCTTCAGGCTCCGCTAACAGGAATTTTTCTTATTATTGAAATCACAGGAAGTTATGAAGTAATTCTTCCTCTTATTATAGTCTCGGTTATTTCTACTACACTTTGCCATTATATTGAACCGGCTTCTTTTTACCTGAAAGAACTGGTAGAAAAAGGTCAGCTCTTAAGACAGGGAACGGACAGAAGCGTTCTTTCTGACCTGAGCGTTCAGGAATTGCTTGAGAAAGATTGTATGGTTGTTAAACAGAATATGCTGCTCAGAAATTTTATTAATATTATAAAAAAATCTCACAGGAATTATTTTCCTGTTGAGGATGAAAGAACAGGCCATTTTCTGGGAATCATTCATCTGGATGATATCAGGCCATATCTCTTCAACCCGCTAATGTATGATGCAGTTGTTTTGGGGCAGATGATGGATACGAATGTTGAAGTGGTATATCTTGACGATGATCTGTCTGAAGTGCTGCAAAAGATGGATGCAAACCGGGTTTTTTCTATGCCGGTCATTGCAAACAAAAAATTCATAGGCATGATTTCAAAAGCGACATTATTGGATAAATATCGCAAGGAATTGATGGTTCAGACAGATCTGTAAATTAATGTTTTTTCTTGAAGGAGATCTGATGCATACTCAACTATTTCATATTTTTAGAAATACTCCTCTTGGTAGAGAGACTTTGCTCCAATCTATATACTTTTGCAAGAAAACAGGATCATCCCTGATTATTTACATTCCTGAGTTCACAAAGTTTTTGATGTATTTTGAAAATGATGTGGTTCAGATTGATCTTGATAATTCTTATCTGATTTCACCTGAAACAGCTTTAAGGCATGCGAAAGAACTGCTTGACCAGGGTAACATTAAAGCAAGATTTCTGAAGCCAAAAAATTATACAGCATCAACTCTTCCGGATATATCAACGAACTTTGATTTTATGTGTTGCCCCCGAAGCATAAGCGATTTGTCCTCAAAGATCGGTCTTGGTTACATAGGGCCGAGAGTGAGACGTATCGTGAATTCTGCCAGGTTCCCGATTCTCATAACCAGTTCTGTTTTTAAAAAATGGCGCAGTATTGCGGTATTTTTCGGCGGTTCGGCAAATGCAGTTAATGCTTTAAAGCTTGGATTGCGTATAAGCAGAGCATCTAAAATACCACTGACTGTTTTCACTCATGCGGAAAATACTTCAAAAGAATCATATGAAGAAATAATCAAAAATGAAAATCTTGCGGAGGAAATGGATCGTTATGTGACCAAGTGGCATATATTTGAAAGCGGAAAGTTTGAAGAAAACCTTTACAATATACCGCATGATGCGCTTGTGATTTTGGGGGCATACGGTCACAGCCTGATAAAAAGCATTATCTTTGGGGGCAAAATGGAGACGATTCAATCTATAATTACCAACAATCTTTTGATTGCCGGTCCAAATTATGCGTTAACAAGATGATGAAGTGGATCCCAGGTCAAGAACAATTTTCTCATAGATTATCATCCACAAGAATTATCTGCGGTTTTGGATAAAGTTCACGGCATTTTGAAAAATTTGCAATCCTGTTGTATCACTCATTTCAAATACTTTGTCCTGACGTTTAAGTTCTTCTTTTTGGCGGGTCCAGTCCGGATGGTTGGTTGGATGATTGTAGGCTTCAGGATGGGGCATAAGACCAAAAATTCGACCGGTTGGATCACATATTCCTGCTATATCAAGTATTGATCCATTTGGATTGTGCGGAAAAGCGCTGTTTGCAAGTTCTCCGTCCGGCATGGAATACTGAATTGCAATCTGGTTACTGTTTACAAGACGTCTTATGGTGGACTCGTCTGAATAAAACTTCCCTTCTCCGTGTCTTATAGGGAGTTCCAAACAATCCATGTTTTTTGTAAATATGCAGGGAGATGCGGAATTTACTTTCAGATTTACCCAGTCATCCCTGAAATTTCCGCAATCGTTAAATGTAAGCGCTACCGACCGTTTACTGTAATTATGGTTAAAACCAGGCAAAAGACCGAGATTCACAAGCGCCTGGAATCCATTACATATTCCAAGTACAAGATTGCCATTATCAATAAACTCTTTCAGCTTTTTTCCAATATTTGTTGTAAAACGTACAGCTTGAATAACACCTGCGCCATGATCATCTCCCCAACTGAACCCTCCGACAAAAACCATAATTTGAAAATCTTCAAGCTTTACATCTCCATTAATAAGCGAATTCATATGAACCCGGACAGCTTTTGCTCCTGCCAGTTCAAAGGCATAGGCTGTTTCATGATCACAATTCAAGCCGTATCCGGCAAGTACAAGTACATTTACTTTGCTCATATTGATTCCTCCGCTTTAACACTTATCAAACAAAATCTTTTGTAATATTTCAGGAACGTGGACGAATTAATTGCCACAAGTTAGGTACACAGATTCGGATCGAATTTGTTTGATCTCGGATCACAAAAAATGTGAAGTTATTTTTGCGCGAGCCTCTACCTTGACTTTCATGGTTATAAATTGTAAGCTCATTTATAGCATAGCGAACCTAACAAAACAAGTTGCTCAATTCAAGCTGCAATGATTTTAAAAATGGATAATCATCATCTAATACTTGGCAACCTTGTCGATTTTATAACCGGCAAAACTATAACAGATACCCATGATGAACGGTATCGACAAAAAATAGCCAAAATACTTGTAACAAATAAAGGGTACCATAAACATGAAATCAAACCGCACTGCGACCTTCTTATAAAGGCTGCAAATAAAAGTGCTATAGTTATAGTTGATTTCAAGGTTGTATTGTCCGCAAAAGTGTGCATGATAGTGAAATATGCTCCCGGATCTCTGGTAACCAGACATCGCCCTGCATTGGCTGCCTCAAGACTTATAGCGCCATACCAGGTACCGGTCGTTGTTGTAACAAATGGCGAAGATGCGAATATCATAGATGGCTCAACAGGAAAAGTAATCGGCTATGGCTTTGAATCCATACCTTCAAAAACCGAATTAAGTGATATGGTTGATAGAAAACATTTTGATCCTGTTTCGATAGATAGAGCAGAAACCGAATCAAGAATTATGTATGTCTATGAAGTTGACGGAAGCTGTCCTTGCAACATTAAAAATACCAAAAACCGTAAACCGTAAACCTGATAACGAGAGTAGCCTGTTTATGGATTATAATTTTTTTATGGAAAAGGCTCTTGAGAGAGCAAGAAAAGCTTTATATTCAGGCGAATTTCCCGTTGGCTGTGTGATTGTATATGAAAACAAGATTATAGTAACCGGTTCACGAATCGGCACCACCGGGAATTTTATAAATGAAATTGACCATGCGGAATTAGTTGCATTAAAACGTCTTGCCGAACTCAAGGAAAATGTGGATAGAAGTAAAATAATACTGTTTTCTACTTTAGAACCATGCCTTATGTGTTATAGTGCCACTCTTATAAATGGTATCGGCAAAATTGTTTATGCTTACGAAGATGTAATGGGAGGTTGCACAAGGTGTAATCTAACGAAGCTATCCCCTTTTTATACAGAGCGCCAAATCAAAGTTGTACCTGATATTTTACGCAATAAAAGTCTGGAGCTTTTTAAGGTCTATTTTGAAAATCAAAAAAACACTTACTGGAAAGGCAGCCTCTTGTCCCAATATACGCTCAGACAATAATACCCTAATTGTAAGCCTCGTTCATAATGATCAATTATAGAGCAGGATTTTATAGTTTGGCAGTCAGGTTAAAAAGGAATCAAGGCAACCAACCGTGAACACTGACAACCTGATAGTTATATTTTTTGTTGCATTTTTTTGTTGCATTTCTTCATGTTGTTATATATGCAATAGATTTATATTAATTAAAGCAGGTTAACAGGTAAATTATAATAAATTTAGTGAGTGTTTTAAATACAATTTGTATATTAACCTCAAAGAAAACAATAAATATTGCTACCGTAGGAGGTGAAAAGTATAGCTATATCGAAGAAAATAAACAGGCCAAACAAGCTTGACAAAACAAATATCAATAACGACATAAGAGCAAGAGAGGTAAGGGTTATTGATCCTGACGGCAATCAGGTGGGTATTATACCGACCTATAAAGCTCTTGCGACGGCGGGTGATTTCGGTCTTGATCTTGTGGAAATTTCTCCTAATGCCAACCCGCCTGTATGCAAAATAATGGATTACGGCCGCTATAAGTATGAGCAGACCAAAAAGAAACAGGAAGCAAAAAAGAAACAAAGCACATTCCAGCTTAAAGAGATAAAAATACGTCCCAAGACCGGAGAGCATGATCTGAAAATTAAAATTAACCATATTAAAAAGTTTATAGAAAAAAAGGATAAGGTTAAGGTTACAGTTGTGTTCAGGGGACGTGAAATAGCACTTTCAGAGCTTGGCAGGAATTTGCTTAAAAAAATTGCTGAAGAAATTGATGATATTGCGATAGTAGAGCAATATCCTAAATTTGAGGGCCGTACCATGATGATGATCTTGTCATCAAAGTAATTGTGGTCATAATAATAAAAGTTTCCCTAATGACTTATTAACTATGTCCCAGGCCGGACACACTGGCTTAGACTGAAAGCTTCAGCCTATCCACCTGAGTAGAGTTACCAATAATCAGAAATTTAAAAACTCAAGTTGCTTTGAGTCTTTAAATTTCTGATTATATTTATAATAGATGGCGTAAGCTGCTATATGTGGCTGTTTACGCCATCTATGTTTGAAAATAACTGAATTATTACGGCTCAGATAAGCCCTTGCATGGAGAAGAAAAACAATGCCAAAAATCAAGACCAATAGAGCTGCGGCAAAACGTTTTAAAAAAACAGGTACAGGTAAATTCGTATTTTCGAAATCAAACGCAAGCCATATTTTAACTAAAAAAACATCCAAGCGAAAAAGAAGTTTAAGAAAAAGTCAGCTTATTAATAAATCAGATAGAAGAGAGATAAAACTGTTGTTGCCCAATGGTTAATTAGCGGCTTTATTATAAGGAGTAATATTATGCGAGTAAAAAGAGGTTTTAAAGCAAACAGACGTAGAAAGAAAGTTTTAAAGTTAGCCAAAGGATATCGTGGAGGCCGCAGCAAACTATTCCGTACAGCTTTAAATGCTGTTGATAAGGCATTAATGTATGCCTATCGTGATCGAAGAACGAGAAAGCGTGATTTCAGAAAACTCTGGATATCAAGGATAAATGCAGCGACTCGTATGAATAATTTATCATACAGTAAATTTATTCATGGATTAAAACTTGCCAAGGTTGATATTGACCGAAAAGTTCTTGCAGAATTAGCTGTGTCTGATCCCTCCGGATTTACCAGGATAGCCCAACTTGCTTCACAGCAAATATAGCACGTACCGTATATGATGATTCTAAAAATTATTAATAACATATTGTAATTAAAAAAGTTAAAAATATAAATTCGCATCAGGATATACGGGACAAGCTATAGTTTTAGGTTTAGGTTTTAATTTATTAAGTGTTAGATATTACGGTGTCAGGTTACAATGTTAAAACAGATAGTTAAATCCTGAATCTTAAATTATAAAACGTTCATAAAACTCAGAGCAAAAAAAGTGGAAAGAACTATAGAACAAATTCATGAAGAAGCTTTTAAGGAAATAAAATCCGTTACAGATAGTGAAAGCATCAAAGCTCTTTCAAGCCGGTATCTTGGTCGCAAGGGCATAATAACTCATTTTTTAAGAAACATTTCAAGCCTTCCTCAAAAAAAAAGGCCGGAGGCAGGAAAAAGAGCTAATGAGGTAAAAAAGAGCTTAGATGAGGCTTTCAAGCTTGCGTTAAAACATCTTGCAACAGAATCTTTACAATCAGATTATAAAATTGATGTTTCGTTGCCAGGGAGGACGATCAAACAGGGTTCTTTACATCCAATAACGCAAATTACATGGCAAATTTGTGAAATATTGGAAAAAATCGGGTTTGATATAGCTGAAGGGCCTGAGGTCGAAACGGATCACTACAATTTTGAAGCTCTTAATATTCCCAAAAATCATCCTGCAAGAGATATGCAGGACACCTTCTATGTTTCAGATAATATAGTTCTTAGAACCCATACATCATCAATCCAGGTCAGGATAATGGAAAAGTTTACTCCGCCTGTACGCATTATTGCACCTGGCAGAGTCTATCGTTGTGATTCCGACCTGACTCACACACCCATGTTCCATCAGGTAGAGGGTTTAATGGTTGATAAAGGTATTTCTTTCGGTGATCTAAAAGGAATACTCACAACTTTTATCCACCACATGTTTGATAAAAAAACATCCCTCAGATTTCGTCCAAGTTTCTTTCCTTTCACCGAACCAAGTGCCGAGGTAGATATCCTTTGCGTTATGTGTAAAGGCAAGGGATGCAGAATATGTTCACATACCGGATGGCTTGAGGTTATAGGTGCAGGCATGGTACATCCGGCTGTATTTGAAAACGTTGGATATGATACTACACGTTATACAGGGCTTGCCTTTGGCATGGGAATAGAACGTATTGCAATGTTGAAATATGGAATTGACGACATTCGGAAATTCTTTGAAAATGATTTGAGATTTTTAAGGCAATTTTAATATGAAAGTTAGTTTAAGCTGGATAGAGGATTATATCCGATTAGACAGGGAATCATATATCGACATCGCCGATGCACTCACTATGGCAGGGCTTGAGGTCGATTCGGTTACAAACAGATATGACTACCTGAACAGTGTTGTTGTTGGACGTATTCTTGATATCAAACCCCACCCACATGCTGAAAAGCTTAAGATATGTAGCATTGATATTGGAAAACATAGCATTCGAGTTGTATGCGGAGCGCCAAATATTTATAAAAACATGCTCGTTCCGGCAGCTTTACCAGGCACCCGCTTGTTAGATGGTTCTGTACTTAAAAAAGGAATAATCAGAAACGAATCATCAGACGGGATGCTTTGCAGCGAAGCGGAACTTGGTCTTGGCGCAGACAACAGCGGAGTTATGGATCTTGATCAAAAACAGTTGGTTGGGGATAATTTAGCAAAAGCTCTTGACCTTTCAGACATGGTTTTTGAAATTGATCTTACCCCTAACAGACCGGATTGTTTGAGCATAATCGGAATAGCCCGTGAAATAGCCGCCTTTCAGAAAACTACTATAAAACATCCCGAAACCTTACTTTCAGATTCCGTCAATAAAATTTCCGAATTTACATCTATTAAAATTAAGTCACCGGATTTTTGCCCAAGGTATGCGGCAAGACTTATTTTTGATATTAATATTGCACCTTCTCCTTTTTGGCTGCAAGATCGTCTGATGTCAGTCGGATTAAGACCTGTAAACAATATAGTCGATATAACAAATTTTGTAATGATGGAAACAGGACAACCTCTTCATGCATTTGATTTTGACCGGCTGTCAAATCAAAGAATAGTTGTTCGCAAGGCAAAAAAAGGTGAAACCTTTATCACTCTGGACAAGAAAGAAGTTGTGCTTACCCCTGATATGCTTATGATCTGCGATGGTGAAAAACCTGTTGCGCTGGCAGGTATCATGGGTGGCCAAAATTCCGAGATAACGGAATCAACTACCAGAGTTCTTATAGAGAGTGCTTATTTCACCCCTGTGGGGATTCGTAAAACCTCAAAAAAACTATGTATAAATTCGGAATCCTCGCACCGTTTTGAACGCGGGGTTGACCCCGAAGGTATTATTACAGCTTTGAATAGAGCTGCCCGGCTTATGTCGGAACTCGACGGGAGCACTCTGGTTGAAGGAGTTATAGATAAACATTCTAAAATTAACAATGCAGGGCCCATAATTCTAAACGTTGAAGACACTAATCGTCTTCTTGGTACCAGTCTTGAGCATAACGAAATTGAAAACTTATTAAAATCAATTGAGTTTGATGTTAAAAAAACAGATAGTGGCGAATTTGCAGTCGTTCCACCATCATTCAGAGTTGACATCGCAAGGCCGGTCGATCTTATGGAAGAAATTGCCCGCCTGTCCGGCTATAATAACATACCCACTACCTACCCTGTAATACCGGCAGAAGCGCGAAAACCTGAAAAACGATTGGGATTAAGAAACAGACTAAAAAGAATTATGACCGGCTTTGGATTTACTGAAACAATTAATTACAGTTTTATAAATAGATCATCCTGCGATAACCTCAGGCTTGAATCTGATGACCGGAAAAGAAATGTGATAAACATATTAAACCCCTTGACAGAGGGGCAAGCAGTTATGAGAACATCATTACTGCCTGGCCTTCTTGAAACGATTCACCGCAACACAGCACAACGAATCAAGAATCTGAGGCTGTTTGAAGTAGGCAAAATCTATATCGGTAGAGGTGAGGACAACCTGCCGGAAGAAATAGAGATGCTGGCCGGAATCCAGACAGGATCTCGTACAGATACCTCATGGTACTCAAAAGAAAACGGCTGCGATTTTTTTGATATAAAAGGGGTGGCTGAAGGGCTATTTGATATACTAAAAATTGATAATATAAAATTTGCCTGCATGCCGGATAATTCATGCACTTATACCAGGCCTGGACATACAGCCAAAATTCTGCAAGGAAAAAAGTCCGTCGGTCTGGTAGGAGAAATACATCCTCAAGCTCTACGCAATTTTGATCTAAAGCAGACCGCCTTTATGTTTGAACTTGACTTGAATGTTCTTTTCGATTTGATACCCGAAACTATTCGTTCAAAACCAGTTCCAAAATTTCCATCTATTGCAAGAGACATTACCATTATAATCGACAAAGATCTGGAATCCTCTGAATTGATTGAAACTATTAAAAAAATAGATGAGAAGCTGGTTGAAAAATTATATCTGCTTGACGTATTCGAAGGTAAGCCTGTTTTGCAGAATAAAAAAAGCATATCTCTAAGAATAACTTACAGATCAAAACATAAAACCCTGGAAGATGACGAAGTAAATTATATCCATAAACATATTACAAACAGACTTCTTGAAGAATTTGACGCTTCGCTTCCAGCATAGAAGATGCGACACAATAAAACCCATAAAAAAGAACTGCCTGATAAACTATATTTCAAGATCGGAGAGGTCGGTGAAATCACCGGACTTCCGTCATATGTTCTAAGATTCTGGGAAAGTGAATTCTCCAAAATAAATCCCTCAAGAACTCCTTCAGGCCAACGGCTTTACAGAAAAAGTGATATTGATCTCATTCTAAAGATTAAACATCTTCTTTATGAAAAAAAATTTACTATTCAGGGCGCCAGGGAATATTTAACCTCTATTTATAAAAAAAAGGGGGGAACATTATCAACCGAGGTTGTTGATGAAATCCGATCGGAACTGGAGCAAATTCGGAATTTACTTAGGAAGGCAGACGAAACAACTTAAAAGCACAGCGATTCAGAGCCAATATTTTTTTTGAGATCAAGTCACATATTATAGCTTTTGCCACCTTTGCACGGAAAACACTGTGCAACAAGGCAGGGCTAAAGCCCCACTTCCTGATAATAACAGAACGGTATTTTATAGCCTGCATTGCTTTGTAGGGACTACCCCAAAAAATAGTTTACAGTTTCAGCTCTTTTGCGATAAACCTTGACAAAGATATCAATAATGATACTAATTCTTGAGTTGAGCGATTTTTGGCTTGATCTGCACTAATTCCTTCCTCAAAATTGCTCAACTTAGGCAATTCAACCTATGCAATAAAAAATATGAATAGATTTGACGATATCTTTTTGCAAATGAAACGAAACTCGAAAAACGTTCGATTCGTAGATTTATGCAAGGTCTGCGATTATTATTTTGGCAAAACTCGTCAAAACAGTACCCGTCATAAAATCTATAAAACGCCCTGGCAGGGTGATCCGCGGGTGAATATTCAGAATAATAAAGAAAAAACCAAGGTTTACCAGGTAAAGCAGGTAATTAATGCTATCGAAAGATTAGAGGTGGATCATGGCATTACAAAATGATCATTTTACATATCGGGTAACCTGGTCTGTGGACGATGATGAATACGTTGGTTGATGTGTAGAATTTCCCGGTTTAAGCTGGTTGGCCGGAACTCCGGAAAAGGCATTAAAAGGAATTCGCAAACTGGTTGATGATATTGTGAGAGATATGTTTAACAACGGAGAAATTGTACCTGAAGCCATTGCTTCTAAACAATATAGTGGTAAATTTCTATTGCGTATCCCACCGGATATTCATCGAGATCTTGCTATTAAGGCAGCAGAATCAGGTATCAGCTTAAACCACCTTGCCAGTGCTAAATTGAGCAAATAGCAGGAAATCTACGCATCCCAGCAAAAAATAAGGCAGTGTTAGATTTCTTTGCAAAAGATACAGGAGGCTTTTAATGCGCGCAATTATTACAGGTGTCGGTCATTATGTTCCGGATCGAAAACTTACAAATAAAGATCTGGAACAAATGGTTGATACAAGTGATGAATGGATAACAACACGTACAGGAATAAAGGAAAGAAGAATCCTTGATAATGATAAAGGTACTTCTTACATGGCAGCCAAAGCCGCAAAGATAGTTCTTGAGCAAAGAGATATATCAGCAGATGAACTTGATTTGATTATAGTTGCTACAATAACTCCGGATATGCCTTTTCCTGCCACAGCAGCTTTGGTTCAAAAAGAACTTAAGACCACAAAAGGATGGGGATTTGATCTGAATGGTGCGTGTACAGGATTTATTTACGCACTGGCTACCGCTTCTCAATTTATTGAAACAGGAAAATATAATAAAATCATGATAATCGGGGCTGACAAGATGAGTTCCATAATTGACTATGAGGATCGAAATACATGCCCTATATTCGGAGACGGCGCAGGAGCTGTCCTGTTAGAGCCGTCAAACGACAAAGACCTTGGAATTGAGGATTTTATTCTTCGTTTGGATGGCTCAGGGTCCAAGTACCTGTGCATGCCGGCAGGAGGGAGTTTACTGCCAGCCTCGCATGAAACTGTAAAAGAAAAAAAGCACTATCTTTATCAGGAAGGTAAAACCGTATTTAAATATGCAGTTAACGGTATGTCGGATGTCGCAACAAAAATTATGGAAAAAAACGGACTTACTGCCAAAGATATAAAACTTTTAATTCCCCATCAGGCAAATTTAAGAATAATTGATGCTGTAGCAAACAAGATGAAAATCAATAAAGATCAGGTAATTATAGATATAAACAAATATGGTAATACAACAGCTGGCACAATACCTATTGCTATGTCGGATGCTTACGAAAAAAAAATGATGGGCAAGGGAGACTGGGTGATTCTCTCAACATTCGGCGCGGGTTTTACATGGGGAAGCTTACTGCTCAAATGGGCTATGGATTAGATAGTGCCTGAACGAAAACTGCTAATTTTTACAATTTCTGCGTCAGGAGCAAATTTTAATCCTCAAAATACCCCATGTATTCTTGCGGTTAAAACTTGCTCCTTCCTTGAACTTGAAAAAATTTTCTGTTTTTCGTTCAGGCACTATATAGTATCTTTAGAATTATCAATGCCAATAAGCCAATGCTATGTCAAAACGATGGATAAGCAGAGCCGAACAGGCAAGCAGACGAGAGTTTTCCTGCGTTTGCAATAGCGAAAAACTGCGTTTGGCATGAAAAAACATGCGGTTGAAATCATTGCCGACAAACGCTGCGGCCGCTGCATTATAATGGGTTAGAGATTTTTTTTCAATATTCAATAAAGGCCCCAGGTCGGTTTTGCAACGACGACAGGTGGGCGTGCCTTTATATCTGGCATTGCAGGTAGGACAACGTTCCATATTATCTATCCAATATAAAAAAGAATCTCGTCTAGTTCGGTTTTAAACTTTTTGGCATCTTCCATTTGGTTATTCATCACTGCATCACGAATATCTTCTACAAGATTAATCATTTCATCACGGTCATCTTCGGAAGCTTCTGTCAGCTTTGCTTCAGCCCTCCTGATAATGTCGGCATATTCGGATGGCAGTTCGTTTACATCTGCCCCGGTTTGCACCTTTTCTTTCAGAAATGTTTCCGGTTCCCTTCCTTCAGCCCAAAACCCGTTGAGGCGATCTTGAGTATCTGATAATTCTTCGTTGGTAAACCGGGAAATGGCATTTTCGATCACAGCGTTGATCTTGTTGCCGGTCTTTTTTTCAACTGCCTTGATTTTTAAGATGCCGTTTAGATCCAGATCAAATTTTAAAACGATTGCGCTGTTTGAAGGTGCCTCGGTCAGATTAAACATGTAATTTCCGAGCTGAATATTGTCCAGACCATCTATCGCCTCTCCTTGATAGATTTTGACATCCACAGCCTTCTGATTGTCGTACATGGTATAGAAAACCTCACTTTTGCTTGCCGGAAGCTTGGTGTTGCGCCGAATCAGAGGAACAAACTTTGTTGCGCTCGGTACACCATCTATTTCACCCATAGCGGAAGTGCCAAAGGTATATGGGGTGATATCTACCAGCACACCTGAATGTTCCAGTCCCATTTCCCTTCCCGCCTGCATGCCGGCTCCGATAGCCACACACATATCCGGGTCGATTTCGCTGTGAGGCAGATGTCCGATCTTTTCTTCCAGCATCTGAGATATCCGTGGGATACGGGTTGACCCGCCCACCAGAATTATTTTGTCGATGGCCGAAGGCAGCATGGAGGCATCCTTCAACGCCTTATTTACCGATTCCATGGTGCGGACAAGATCTTCTTCAATCATTTCTTCGAACTTTTCCCTTGACAGTTCCAGTGACAGGTGAAGATCCTTGAATCCTTTTTTACCGATGTGATCTTCTTCAATAGTTGTATACGGTGCTGATGACAATTGAATTTTTGCACCTTCGGCAGCTCGCTTGAGCCTTGCCATAACCGCCGGTTTATCTTTTACAGAATAATCAAACTCGGTTTCCATGTGTTTTAAAAGATGATCGACTATCTTCAGATCAAAATCGTCACCCCCCAAATGATTATCGCCGGTGCTTGACAGTACTTCCACAACACCGTCCTCTATCCTTACAATGGAAATATCAAAAGTCCCGCCGCCGAGATCGTAGATCAGAACTCTTTGGGGTTCCGGGTTGGCGCTTTCATAAGCCAGAGCAGCCGCTGTGGGCTCGTTAATGATCCGGACTACTTCAAGCCCGGCAATTTCACCTGCCTCACGAGTAGCTTGTCTTTGAGCATCGGTAAAATAGGCCGGTACCGTGATTATTGCCTTTGAAACCGGATGATTGATTTTTTTCTCAGCACGCCCTTTAAGCTCCTTAAGGATAAAAGCCGAAATTTCCTGCGGTGAAAAAGATAACTCGCCCAATTTAAGTTTTTGATCCGAGCCCATACATCTCTTGACGGAAAGAACGGTTCTTTCCGGGTTTATTAATGCCTGGTTACCGGCTTCGGCACCTACAATGATATTTCCATTTTCTCCAATACTGACACATGATGGCAAAATACCATTATCGTTATCAATAATAATTTCCGCTGTGCCGTCAAAAACGAAGGCAACTTCTGAATTTGTAGTGCCCAGATCTATTCCAATAATTGGTTCCATGTTTTGTCTCCGTGCTATGGGCCTGCGCAAAAACGCAAATTTGTTTTCGAGCGAGTCCTATTTGTTCACTATTACTTCAGCGGTACGGATTACCTCATCTTGTCGGATAAATCCGCCTACTTGTTCCTCAATCACTACGCCTGCTTCCTTTTTCGAGTCACTTTCCTGCCCCACGGCTCTCATTGTAGCAGGATCAAATGGCTGGTCCAAAGTAGTTACAGGGGTTATCCCGACATAGCTCAGAGCCCGGTCAAATCGGCGAAGGGACATTTCATACCCTTCGACTATACCTTCAATTCCGCGTGGTGAACGGACAAACAATCGTTTTGTTGCCGCTACAGCCTTTGCAGCTTTCAGCCCACGAATCAGGCCATCTCTGATATTTAAAAACGGTAATACAGTCTTTTTTTCACTAATCAGGCGTATGCGTTCTTCAAGAGTTTCGAGTTTCGATGTTCTGTCCTTTAACAGCTTTAGTGTTTCCTTCAAGCTTTCAATAAAGGATTGTTGAATTCTTAGAGTGTTGTTCTGTTCGCGGTTCTGGAATTTTATTTCCTGTCTCAAAGCGGTAAATTCCATCAGCAAGGTATATAGATCGCAAGAATCCATATCAACCTTTTGATTAATATGCATTGCTTCAGGCATCTCCCTCAGCCATGCCTGAAAATCCTCAATAACCTTTTCCTTCCATTTACTTGTTGGAACTTCAGCAGACTCAGGTGCATAATCCTTGATTTTTGCCGACAAAAAGGCCGAGCTCCATTTCATGATGGGCAAAAAAACATTATCAAAAACATATCGCCTAAAGCGTTTGAC
>DAOURZ010000410.1 GCA_030627475.1 Deltaproteobacteria bacterium
CATTGCCAAATAGCTCACTGGGTAAGATATAAAAGCCCTTTTCTTTTACCGTATCCGCTCGTCCAAATTCAGCCTTTTTATCAGAGAGTTTAGCATAATCGAAATCTACTTCCGGTTCATTGATGTTGATGTAACTGCTAAGGTTTTCACTAATAAAACGGTAAAAAAGCATACCCAGTACATATTGTTTAAAATCCCAGCCATCCACACTACCACGCAAATCATTAGCTATTTGCCAAATAGTACGGTGCAGTTCTGCTCGTTCTTGCTCTTTAGTCATCTACTTTCCTTTATTCTGATCGTTGTCATTTTTTGTTGGTGCAGATTGATTTCTCGGGGCTGTTTTACAGACGGCTGCTCTGAACCGGAGAAGAGCTGTCACCTCTCCTGCAAATCGAACAGAATGAAAAGTCATAACACTAAACGTTTATCAGGGATCACGGGTCATAGAAATTAAAAATTCCTTGTTCCCTTTGGAGCCAGATATTGGAGAAGGAATAACGGCCTTGCATTTCAGGCCTGTTTCATTGAAAAATTCCGTAAGATCCTTGATAACTTCGTTATGAAGATCAGAATCGCGCACCACACCGCCTTTTCCAACCTTGCCTTTACCAACTTCAAACTGGGGCTTTATCAGGGCAATAATTCCGGAATTTTGTTTTAAAAACTTTATTACTGAAGGTACAACAATTTTGAGTGAAATAAAGGAAACATCTATAACAGCAAGATCCACGAGTTGGGGCAGGGCATTAGCTGGCATATTTCGGATATTTGTACGTTCTATAATAACAACTCCAGGATCTTGTCTCAGCTTCCAATCCAGTTGTCCATATCCGACATCTACTGCAAAAACACAAGAAGCGCCATGTTGCAGCAAACAGTCTGTAAATCCTCCGGTAGATGCACCGACATCAAGACATACAAAACCGTCAACTTTTATTTTAAAAGATTTCAATGCTTCTTCAAGTTTAAGCCCTCCTCTGCCTACATATGGGATATCGGTTCCTTTCAGAATAATGTCGTTATCTTTAAATACCAGGGTGCCAGATTTATCTATTCGCTGATCATTTACAAAAACCTTGCCTGCCATTATCAGGGCACAACCACGTTGACGACTTGCCACTAATCCTTTTTCAACAAGTAACACATCAAGTCTTATTTTTTTCCGTGACTTTTGCAAAACCCTCTCTTTTGCCCAGGTTTTGTATCGGGCTCAAATGTTAACTCAAAATATTCAGGTTCACGGTTCACGGTTTACAGCTTATGGTTGTTCAAAATATAAAACCGTGAACCCGTTCATTAGCGTTGATTCATAAGTTCCCTGGCGGTATTTACTATGGAGTTTGCATCTATGTTGTATTTAGATCTGAGAAGTTCCTGCGGGCCGTGTTCGACAAAAATATCAGGTATGCCCATACGTTTAAGGTGAAATGAGGTTATTTCATTATCATTCAGGCATTCAAGAATTGCACTGCCAAATCCACCCTGTTGCACATTTTCTTCAATAGTGATTATTCGTGGTATTTTTTTTGCCAGAGAAGTTATCAATTCAGTATCAAGAGGCTTTACAAAACGACAGTTTACAACAGTAGACGATATCTTATGTTCTTCAGATAGCGTTGAATGCGCAGAAAGAGCTTCACAAACAGATCTGCCTATAGCCAATATAAGTATATCTCCGCCTTTTTTAAGAATTTCTCCTTTACCAATCGGCACAGGGACAATATCTTTTGAAATATCTACGCCTGTTCCTTTTCCACGCGGATAACGAAAGGCAATAGGGCCATTATGGTCAAGAGAAGTTACAAGCATTTGGCGCAATTCATTTTCATCTTTTGGAGCCATTACTACC
>DAOURZ010000271.1 GCA_030627475.1 Deltaproteobacteria bacterium
ATAATAGGAAACCCTGTAGTAGCAGAACTTGATAAAATGCCGCATCTTCTAATTGCAGGTGCAACCGGTGCAGGCAAAAGTGTAGCTCTGAATGCCATGATTTGCAGTTTTTTGTTCAAAGCAAATCCTGATGAAGTAAAACTTATAATGGTAGACCCAAAAAGGATAGAACTTTCAGGCTATGATGGAATTCCACATCTTATAACCCCTGTTGTTGCTGATGTAAAAAAAGCAACCAATGCTCTTTTCTGGGCTGTCCGGGAGATGGAAAACAGATATAAGTTGTTTGCAGAAAAAAAAGCAAAAAATGTAAAACAGTACAATCAAACAATAGCGAGAGAAAAAGGAAAAACAAAAGAAGAAAGTACTCCTGAGAAACTTCCGCAGATTGTTATAATTATTGATGAGCTGGCTGACCTGATGATGGTTGCTTCGCGAGATGTTGAAGTAGCATTAATGCGGCTTGCACAAATGGCAAGAGCTGCCGGCATACATCTTATACTTGCAACCCAAAGGCCTTCAGTAGATGTGCTTACAGGACTTATAAAGGCTAATTTCCCGACACGCCTTTCCTTCCAGGTCTCTTCAAAAACAGATTCAAGGACAATAATTGATACAAATGGCGCAGAAAATCTTCTCGGAAACGGAGATATGCTTTTTTTGCCTCCGGGAACAGCCAAACTTCAGCGCATACATGGCGCATACATCTCGGAAAAAGAGATTGACGGAATAATTGAGTTTTTGAAAGAACAAAAAACCCCGGAATATGACCTTGCAGTAATAACTGAATCTGAAACAGAAAAAGCCTCATCTGAAAATATTGAATATGACGAAAAATATGACGAAGCTATAGCACTTATTACTAAAACAGGTCAGGCTTCTATATCCATGATTCAGCGCCATTTGCGGATAGGATATAACAGGGCCGCACGAATTATAGAAGTAATGGAAAAAGATGGGGTTGTAGGCCCTTCAGATGGTGTAAAACCAAGAGAAGTTCTTGCCCGCAGTTACGATAACATGCCTTGAGCGTTTTTTGTATAGTTATTTAGAATGGTTAAAAAAAGAAAAAATCCATTAGTAAGCGTAATAATTCCCACATATAATCGTGGCTGGATACTTAAAGAGGCTATAGATTCTGTGCTGGCCCAGAATTTTACAGATTTTGAACTGCTTGTTGTAAATGATGGATCAACTGATAACACTCAGGATATTCTTAATTCGCACAAAAAAGATATAATTGTTTTACAACAGAATAACAAAGGAGTGAGCGCTGCAAGGAACATGGGTATTGCTTCGTCATCAGGACGGTTCATTGCTTTTTTAGATTCAGATGATTTATGGCTTCCAAAAAAACTTTCCATACAGGTTGATTTTTTCAATGCAAATCCTGACGCTTTGATTTGCCAGACAGAAGAAATATGGGTAAGAAACGGGATAAGGGTCAATCATGGAAAACGGCATAAAAAATTATCCGGGAACATTTTCAAACCTTCACTTTCTTTGTGCCTCGTCAGCCCTTCTGCAGTAATGATAAAACGCAGCCTTTTTGAAACAACAGGCATGTTTGACGAAACCCTTCCGGCCTGTGAAGATTATGATCTGTGGCTCAGGATAAGCTGTAACTACCCTGTATATCTTATAGATATTCCACTGATAATAAAAAAAGGCGGACATCACGACCAGCTTTCGAAATCTTCCGGCCTGGACAAATACCGAATACAATCCTTAAAAAAGATCATTGAAAGCAACTCGTTGACAGAAGAGCAGAAGACGGCAGCCATAAAAGCCATGCAGAAAAAGTGTACGATATATGCCAATGGTTGTATAAAGCGCGACCGCAAGGAAAAAGCTTTATACTACAATAATCTTGCAGAAAGTTATCCGTTGAATCCTTGAGTTTTATGGCAAATGAGAGAGCCGCATGGTATGGCCGAATATTTACAGCTTAATTGTCTTTGCATCAAAGACCGGTCCGTCAAGACATGCATGCAGATATTTTTCCGGCATTTTTTTGCTTTCTACAGCACAGCCAAGACAGGCGCCGATACCGCACGCCATTATCGTTTCGATTGAAATCCTGCATGGTATTGAATATTTTTTCGATATTAGCGTAACGGGTTTTAGCATAGCTGTGGGGCCGCAGCCATAAATAATATCAGGATGGTTTTCCTTAATTGATGTTTCAAGAATATCGGTAACAAATCCTTTTTTGCCGACACTTCCATCTTCTGTTGTAATAAGAACCTTTATCCCTAATTTTAAAAAGTCATCTTTGCATAACAAATCATGCCTTGATCTGCATCCCAGGAATACTGTATATTTTGAGATGTCAGTATTTTTTTGCAGGTATGAAGCCAAAAAGAGCATCGGGGCAACTCCCACCCCGCCCGCAACGATAAAGACATTATTATAATTATCCGAAGTCATAAAACTATTACCTAGAGGGCCTACAATATCTATAATATCACCCTCTACGCACATCGACAGCTTTCTCGTGCATTTTCCGACCACCTTGTAAAGTACTTCAATACCCTCGAAATCTCCATTCTTTTTTATAAGTCTGTGTATGGAAAAAGGACGACGAAGAAGTGGATTGATACGGTCTCCAAAGCGAAGCATTATAAATTGTCCGGGTTTTGCATCTGAATATTTTATATTACATTTAAAACCTATTCTGTAATAGGAAGGAGCTAATTCTTTGTTATGGAGAACCCTGGTTTTTTCCTGATGCATATAATTTTCCTTATTTCAGTCCGATAACGGTTGCGAATCTTCCGGTAGTACCTTCTCCACGAAAGGAAAAAAAGAGGTCAGTATTACACCTGGTGCAGATATTGCTTGAATGTATATTTTTTATTAATAAACCGGCATCAAGAAGCTGATCAAGACTTAGTGCCCAGAAATCGAAA
>DAOURZ010000218.1 GCA_030627475.1 Deltaproteobacteria bacterium
AACAATAATTTCAGTTTGTCGGTGAAATTATAAAACTTACTTGTAACTGCTCAGGTTCACTGTTGTTTCGCCTGCGGCAGCATGAACCATGTAACCGTTTAGAACTGCTGATAGTGAGATATACATGATTCGGCTTGTAAAACAGGTATTATATCTGATTCTTTCTTTGAATGTCTTATGTATGAGCTCTAATGTAATTGCCCATCCGCATATATTTATTGTTCAGCGATTGAACATCATGTTTGACGATCAAGGCCTGGCGGGATTTGGTGTCGAGTGGCATTTCGATGAGATGTTCAGCAGTATGATTGCTGCGGATTACGATCAAAACCAAAACAGCTCTCTGGAACCGGCCGAAGTTGCAATGCTGAAAGAAAAAGCATTCTCATATATTGCTGAATACGATTATTTTATCTTCGTGAAAATTGATGGACAGCCCTTCAAAGTTCAATTTATCAAAAATTTCAATGCTGTTTTAAAAAACGGCAAGCTTTCCTATCACTTTTTTGTGCCTTGCCATGTGAAAGCCGATAAATTGTTTAAACAGCTCGTAATCGCTGCATATGATCCTTCCTATTATACCGCTATCTTCTTTGCCCAAAAACGGCCCGCATTTGTTGAGAATGGAGATCAATTTGTGATTGAAAGCTCCATCAAAGAAGACAAATCCACCTCAATTTATTTTGATATGCTCAACCCCTGGGCGCTATTTCTGAAATTCAGGTTAAAGTTATGAGAATCACATTTTTATCATTTTGCCTTTTAACTGTTTACATAGCAGTTATGCCGCAGCCGGTCTTTGCTCAGAACCCGTTTACCGCCAAACCTAAATCAGAAGCCCATCGTATGACGACGCATCCTGCTGCCGGCAATCCGTTTCTGTCCATGATCGCTTTGTGGCAGCACCGACTCAATCAAAAAATGGCAAATCTAATGCGCGAGGCCAAAGAGACCAACAGCCTGAAGCCCTTGGCTTTTTTATTACCGGTTGCCTTTGCCTATGGAGTAATCCATGCAGCCGGTCCAGGGCATGGCAAACTATTTGCCATATCGTACATTTTATCTCACCGCCCAGGATTATTCCGTGGAATACTTTTCGGCAATTTTATTGCCCTGTTTCACGGCTTGTCGGGAATCATGTTTGTGTTGATTATCCGCATTATTTTGCATGAGAGTATCACAGGAACATTGGAAGAGGTAACCCGCATCACTCAAATTATCAGCTTCAGCCTGATTACCTGCCTGGGTTTGGGTATTCTGATCAAAAGCATTTACAAATGGATAAAAAATACAAAAAACAACCGCCCATCTTTCGATAAGAGCGATAAACGGTATCTCAATAGTCCTTTGTTATCCGCATTGGTAGTCGGTATTGTCCCATGCCCTGGCGTAGTTATGGTCATGCTGTTTGCTCTATCCATGAATCTGGTTGGATTGGGTATCATGCTTGGGGTTACCTTTTCCCTCGGTATGGCCGTTACCATCACATGTGTAGTTGTAATGGGCATATCAGGCAAAACCGCCTCGCTTGGAATGGTTGCCGAAAATGGCGGCCTGGTGATTACACTTGAGTATTTTATTGAAACAATCGCCGGCCTGATGATCACATGCCTGGGATTGTTATTTTTGACCGCCATTATTTGATTGAACACGTAAACCCATCAAAAAATATTTTTATTTCCTTCTTGAGCGTACGAAAGGAGATAAAAATGGATGATCTTGAATGACTAAATGCGAAGCAAAAAAAGTGAAAGTTTAAATGGTGATCTTCAAAAAAACATAGAATAATGATTGCAATGAGTTACAAAGATATTATAAACTAAAAAAGTTCTTTTTATTCTGTAATAACGCTTTAAAATAATAAGCCTTTTCGGCAACCTATATCAAACTTGTCTTATAATATAAATTTTAGTCATGTGCAATCGGCATCGAATTTTTAACGGAAAAATGGCAGATGTGAAATCATTGGATAAAATTCTCATGAGATTAGAGGATGATTTTAAAGACAAGTCCATGCCGACAATAATATTTGATAGAGGTATGGTTTCAGATGATAATTTGAAGCTTTTGAACAAGTATGACAATTTAAAATATATTCTTATGTGTCGTCCGAATGAAGAATCAATTTTTACAGAAAATTTTCATAATCAGCAATTTGGGTTATTGGAAGGAAGAGACAGAAAACCAAAAGTAGAGATTTTTTCAAAAGAGGTGGATGATGCGGTCTATCTTTTGTGTAAAAGCGAAGGACGAAAAGCAAAAGAAACCGCTATGCGCAACAAAGCGGAAGAAAGATTAGAAGCTGAATTAACAAATTTATCGACTCAAATTCAAAAAGGAAGAGAGAACAACCCTGTTACCATTGAACGAAGAATAGGAAAGTTTAAGGAGCGTCATAGTAAAGTAGCTAAATATTATGAAATTAAATATCAACACAGGGAATTTTCGTATACGGTTCCTGACGATATAGGAATTGCGAAACGATTCAGTAATTCATTGAACAAATTGAAAGACAAAGCAGATAAGAATGAAATCAGCTTTCCTGCTCTTGCGAAAAAACTAACTGAGTTTAACCAAAAATACACCTCCGATTATTTGAAAATCAATATTCAGTTAAAAAAACCAAAGCTGACCTGGGGTACAATAGATGAAATACAGGACAAGGGAAGAAAATCAGACGGTAATTATCTTTTGAAAACCAACAGGAAAGACCTGAAGCAGGCTGAAATCCGGAATCTTTATGTAATGCTGACTCGTATAGAAAATGCATTCAGGGATTTAAAATCCTATCTTGGATTACGGCCCAACTATCATCAAAAAGAGCAGCGCGTGGATGGTCATATTTTCATATCAATTCTTGCATATCATCTGCTGCATTCAATTGAACATACATTGCGGCAAAAGGGCGATCATTCAAGATGGTCCACGATAAGACGGCTTGTCAGCACACATAATTATTCAACGATCCAATTGCCGACAACCAAAGGTACTGTCATCAATGTAAGAAAACCAGGAATACCGGAAGCAGTTCATATACACGTTTATAACAAACTCGGAATTGATTATAAAAATTTACCGATAAAGAAAAACCTGGCTTAAACAAAACTTGAAGGATGTCTGTAGTGTCTGTAGCCATAACCAATTGAATATAGGCATGTTTTTTAAAATAGCGAAAGTCGGGCTAACCGGACACCACTGAATTACATTAATGCTTTGATCGGAATTTGTAAAATATTAATCACGTTGCATCTTATTCTCATATATTTTTTATATTGCAACACTTTTTATACTCTTGGACGCTTTTTCCACGATCAATATATAGCTTAATCATATTATTGTCCCATAATATTATAATGTTAAAAAACTTATAAAAAAGCACTATGCGGGAAAACAGTCGAATATTAGAAATAGCCTGTATTTTAGCTGTATTTCATGTTTCAATATAAAAAATGTTAATATTAATATATCGTATTGTTTATACGTTATAATTTTGTGGCGGTAATTAGCCGTAATTAACTACGGCTATTAGGCCGTCTA
This sequence comes from Deltaproteobacteria bacterium, assembly GCA_030627475.1. GTDB lineage: Bacteria > Desulfobacterota > Desulfobacteria > Desulfobacterales > ETH-SRB1 > B13-G4. The sequence goes on from DAOURZ010000218.1 coordinate 3,538, forward strand.
ATCTACGTTCTACAGTTTGCGACATTATGCGCTATCGCACAGTCTATGACCGATATTTGCCGCAGTACCCCGAAATATACTAAAGCGGCTATTTCAAACAGAGTAGTAACCTCAGGCA
>DAOURZ010000306.1 GCA_030627475.1 Deltaproteobacteria bacterium
AACAAAAAAACAGGTGGTTGCAAGATAATGCAGAGCGATATTCCCTAATCAGATTACAAAAGTTGATGGAATAGCGGGCTATTTTGATATTTTTGGGATTTGAGGCTGAATTTGAAATTAGGCAAAGGTGGCCTGAATCTGTGATGCATAGTTGGGGAAGTTATTCTGCTGTATTCTTCGGCCATTACAGCACTGTTTGTTTTATCCAAGACACCGGGGCCCAAAATGAAGAATTTTTTTATATTAGTTGTTTTATCAATCCTGTTTCCTTTATTCGCAAGCGCCGATACAATTATTTTGAAAAACGACATGAGAATAGAAAATGTAAGAGCATGGGAGGAGGATGGGCAGGTAAAATGTTATAGATTCGGATCGCTTATTGGTTATTTAAAAAAAAATGTGCAAAAAATTGAAAAGAGAGAACTGACAGAGGATGTTAATGTAGCAGATTTTCCGGGAAATGAAACACGACCGGATAGTGATGAACTATACTATTTTCAAAAAAAACAAATTGATTTTCAAATAAAATCTCTTGAAAAGTTCAAAGTTATAAAAGTTTATGACGGAGACACTTTCATGGCAGAAGGTCATAGTATAACAATCATGGCAAGGCTTGTTGGAATTGATGCACCGGAAACGGCAAAGAAAAGAAAACAAAAACCGGGGCAGCCATATAGTCAGAATGCCAAAAAATATCTTGCAAAAATAATTTTGAATAAAACGGTTCGAATCAAAAGCTATGGAATGGGACCTTATAACCGGCTGCTTTCCGAAGTCTTTGCTGATCATAGAAATGTGAATCTTGAGTTACTCAGATTAGGTTTTGCTGAAGTATACAATGGAAGATTACCAAAGAGTTTTGATGTTTTGCCATATAAAAAAGCGGAAATGAAAGCCAGGAAATCCCGAAAAGGTATATGGTCGTTGGGAAGTAAGCATGTAAGTCCTGGGAAATGGCGCAAAATGTATAATAAATAAGGAACGTGGACGAATTAACTTCCGCAAGCAGGCATCAAAGTTTTTTCGTTCACATTCCTTGGGTTAAAAAAAGAAAAGATATATAGCAATACCGAAACTTGATGTCAGCCCCAGTAATATCAATGAGATATGGTACTCGTCATTTTTGCGACGATGTCTTTTGATATTAATCACAAACCCGACAACACTTATGCAACACCCGAGGATCATTAAATAGAAAAAATACCTGAACAATTCCATGTCCCAGCTGGTACGCAGGTTCATTGTAAACTTGTTAAAGTAGTTTTTGTTTTCAGGCTTGGCGATTGAGGTAATAAAAATTGCGATAAACACCAAAAGCCACCCAATAACCGCAAACCATTTGACTGATTTAAACCATATGTCAGTTTTCGTACGTCTTTTCGGAGTTTTTTCATCCCGATACGCTGTCATTTGTGTGCCTCCAGTAAGATTTTTTCGTATTCCATTCAGCATAGAACCAGGGAATGTGGACGCAATAACTTCCCCAAATATACATAACAGATATATGCGCTTATTTGTGAAAATTATTTTGAGCGAACCATTGGCAGGATTATATTTTTATTGAAGGGAAAACGAATTTCTTGGGTTGTGCAATATTTTTTTCAAAAAATGTCGTGTCTCTTTTTAAGTATTTGCTTATAATAATATTTTTTTGATTTTTACATAAATTTCTTAGGAATGTCTCGAATCTTTTGGTAGAATTAAACCACCTGACATACAACTCTCCCCAATTATTCAAATAAACGATCCCATAATGGCGGGAGTGTTCATTCCAGGGAGATTTGTCAAACCCAACGACAATCAGCATTTTGGAAATTTGTTCTTTTTTAAGATAATCCGTTAATTCAATATTCAGTGTTTCATATGTTCCAAAAAAAATCTTTATCCGTTTCCCAAGATTAATAATTTCTTGTAACGTTATACTGAACGGATTTGGATGCATTTGGATCCAGTTTTCCACAAATAGATTATTCCATACGATAAATGCAATATTTTCAATAATATTTTTGCTGGATATGATGGGGGAAGTTGTATCATCACTGGGAAAGGTCTGCCATTCATTACCGTTTAATTTAAATGTCAAAACGGAAAGATTCAATTTTCGGGTAGGTTTTTGCAAAATTGAAATTTTATATTTCTTTTTTAAGTAGCAGACTGATATCTTTCTTCCCAGAATGGTAAGATCTTTCTCATCACTCTTACTGGAAACCGCTGTATTATCAGCGGAAATTTCACGATATAATTGAAGCATAAACTTAAATAAACATCGACCGAATTCAATTTGTGCATCATGTTTCCAGCCATAAAATTTTTGCAAAGATGACCATGAACCCGGCTCCAGAGGATATTGGTTAAAGAATTTTTTCGTCAATTTGACTTTGAGCAATTGTTTTTTGTTACAAGGCTTTATTTCACATCGTATATAAAAGCACATTTTTAAAAATTTCATCAATTCCTTTTTCTTGCCTTTATAATGAGTGAGTATCCTCGACATGGTAAAAAGGCTGTGGTCGGGAAAAAGATTATTGTTGGCAGAAGAAGAAAAAACCTCCTCTCTAAGTTGGTGGCAGAGTAAACGTTCTTGTGGGGCCTCT
>DAOURZ010000383.1 GCA_030627475.1 Deltaproteobacteria bacterium
GGTCAGTTGTAATTGCATCAATCACAAGCTGTACCAATACATCAAATCCAAATGTCCTGATTGGTGCCGGACTTCTTGCCAAAAAAGCCGTTGAACGTGGCTTGTCAGTAAAACCATGGGTCAAAACAAGCTTTGCTCCGGGATCAAAGGCTGCAATCAATTATCTGAAAGCAGCGGAGCTTATGCCGTATCTTGAGGCTTTAAATTTTCATCTTGTGGCATATGGATGTGCTACCTGTATCGGGAACAGCGGCCCTCTTTCAAAACCTGTGACAGATGCAGTAAATGACCACGACCTTGTGGTAGCTTCCGTCGTTAGCGGTAACCGTAATTTTGAAGGAAGAATTTCTCCTCTTACCAGAGCAAATTTTCTTGCTTCACCGGCGCTTGTTATTGCTTTTGCTATTTCCGGAAAGGTTGACATTGATTTTGACAAGGAACCGATAGCGTCGGATAAAAACGGCAAACCTGTATATCTTCGTGAAATCTGGCCATCAACGGAAGAAATTAAAAATACTGTAAAAAAAGCTGTACGTCCTGAAATGTACAAAGAAGCTTATAAAGATGCGTTTGAAGGATCAAATCAATGGAAAACGCTTCCTGTTCCTGAAGGAATGCTCTTTAATTGGGACGCAAAATCTACATACATCAAAAAGCCTCCTTTCTTAAAAGACGTAAACAAAACAGTTCCTGAACTTCAGGATATAAAAGGAGCCAGGATTCTGGCGTTGCTTGGCGATAATGTAACAACCGATCACATATCTCCGGCAGGGGCAATTCCGGTAGACAGCCCGGCAGGGGCATATCTTGTTGACCAGGGTTTAACTCCTTCCGAATTTAATTCATTTGGTTCGCGTCGCGGAAATCATGAAATAATGCTGAGAGGCACATTTGGAAACATTCGGTTAAAAAACAAACTGGTACCGGGCATTGACGGCGGCTGGACGGTTTTTTTGCCGGATGGTCAAAAAATGACAATATATGAGGCTGCAATGCAATACCGGAAAAAAGCAACTCCATTGCTCATTATTGCAGGTGAAAATTACGGTACCGGCAGTTCGCGCGACTGGGCTGCCAAAGGAACATATCTAATGGGAGTAAAGGCAGTAATTGCCGAAAGCTTTGAACGTATACACAGAAGCAATTTGATATGCATGGGAATACTGCCCCTTCAGTTCAAACAAGGCGAAAACCATAAATCATTAGGCCTGGATGGTACAGAGAGTTATGAAATAGCCGGAATAGAGAATAAATTTAAACCGTTAAAAGAACTCACTGTTTTTGTTCAAGGAAAAGCCGGCAAAAAAACTGAATTCCAGGTTATTGCAAGAATTGATTCTCCCATAGAACTCAATTACTACCGACATGGTGGAATATTGGCTTATGTTCTGCGCATGATGAGTAAAAAGTAGAAAAACCAGTGGAGTATTCTCAAACCTGTACTGTTTTGGAACGTGGACAGCAATTCCCGACGCAAGGCATTTTTAATCATATATTCTCATTAGCATCCGAATTGTTAATTAACTTATGTAAAAAGATACTTCAAAAAGCAAAAACAAACCATAAATGCCGTCGAAAATGCCCTTTGGATCTGGTTGAAACTTAAATTGCCGATTCAAGCGCATAGATATCCATCTGACCTCGCATCGACATTTTTTATGACAGCGATTCATCGGCCTATTGGAACTAATCGGATACAATAACTTTGGCTCAACCGGAACTGGTGTGGTCAGTTTTTATAATTTTTCAAATTATTCGCAATATTTTTCAGATTGAGCTGTGAAAAATAAAATTTTAGGTAGTATATTAATTTTGAATTGTATCTTGTTGGTTTTTGCTTTAAATGACGTATATTAGGCGGTATAATTTCTTAATGAATGGAGTAGCAATCTAATTTTCTTAATTAGTGTTTGAACGGAAACCAATAAAGTCTAATATTACAGAAAGTCACAGTCATATTACACCCCGAAGATTGTCAATTTAATTACTCTTTGTTA
>DAOURZ010000444.1 GCA_030627475.1 Deltaproteobacteria bacterium
AGACCGCTTCCAAGCACGGCTATTGTTTTCCCTTTGCCGATTAAAGCACCTGCATGTGCAGCAGTATCAATCCCTACCGCCATGCCGCTTACTATTGTAAAATCAAGAGCGGATAGTTCTTCGCTCAGCCTTTTTGTTATTGAAATGCCGTAACTCGTTGCATTCCTGGAGCCTACCACGGCAATATTTTTTATGGAATTACAAAGATTTCCAAATACATATAAAAAAGGGGGAGGATCCGGTATTTGAAGTAAAAGAGAAGGATAGACAGGATCAGACATTGTAACAATTTGATAGCCTTTTTTCACTACAAGATCAAAATCTTTTTTGACTGATTCCGGTATTGTGCGCTTGTTAATGGCAGAAACAATGCGGGGTGTTATGCCTTTTATTCGAAGAAGATCGTCCTGTGATGCTTCAAAAACAAGCTCCGGCGACCCGAAGCAATCGAATAAGCGCTTGAAAATGTAATTTCCTATGCCTGAGACGCCTTTAAGAGCAAACCATGGAAGCAGGTTTTTCATAGTTAAATTTTCTTCCCACGTTTTTGCCATGTCAGGAGTATTGGACTTGCAACATATATTGATGAATACGTTCCAACAATAATTCCGACTATCATTGCAAATGCAAAATCGTGGACGATGCCGCCTCCCATGACAAACAGAGCAATAACAACAGTAAGGGTTGTTAAAGATGTCAATATGGTACGGCTTAGAGTCTCATTAATACTTCTATTAATAATAATGTCCAAAGGTTGTTTCCGGTATTTCTTCAAATTTTCCCGTACCCGGTCAAAAACAATTATTGTATCGTTTAAAGAATAACCTATAATAGTTAAAAGTGCGGCAATAATGGGCAAGGTGAATTCTTTATCAAAAAGAGAGAAGATACCTACAGTAATCATAACATCATGGATTAGAGCTACAATGGCACCCATTGCATATTTCAGGCTGAGAACCCAGAAAAGTATAAGGGCTAATATAAATGCAGCGGTAATTAATATGGGTATGCTGAGGTTAATAAAAGAAAGAAAATAGACACTGCCCATAAGTGATGTTGCCATGATTCCGCTTGAAATCCATTTAAATTCAAAACGTCCGGATATATATATTGTAATAAAGAGGAGAGCGTAAAACATTGCAAACAGTGCTTTTTCGCGCAAATCCTTACCTACCTGGGGTCCCACCATTTCAATTCGCCGGATTTCTACGTTGTTTCCCAATGCTGATTCCAGAGCATTTTTTACCTTGCCGGAAAATCCTTCGGAAGTCATAATTGATTTGTTGGTTTTGATAAGATATTCATTATCTTCTTTGTTTCCAAATTGTTGAACAGACGACTTGCCAAGCTCAATGGTATCAAGTCCCGATTTGATTACATTAATGTCTGAAGGGATAAAGAGCTTTACCTGTATTAACGTGCCGCCGGCAAAGTCGATTCCATATTTTGGGCCTTTGTGGAGTATCAGAGAAATAAAGCTGATAAAAATCATTGTTGCGGATATGTAGAATGCCAGCCTGCTTTTTCCTATAAAATTCAAATTTATGTCGGATTTTATAAACCGCATATTTATATGTCCTTTAATATGATGCAATTCGTTTTCAAATAACGTAGGGGCAACCCCATGGGGTTGCCCCTACGTTAT
>DAOURZ010000037.1 GCA_030627475.1 Deltaproteobacteria bacterium
CATAAAGGCTTCGCAAAAATCCTCGACATATCCACGGGTATGCCTGCGGTTTTTGCAAATCCTTATGCATCAAGATCTCAGAACATATCTTCGCAAAAAATCGCTCAACTTAGGTTTAAGGAACGTGGACGAAATAACTTCCACATTTAGGCGCATAGATTTGGCAGGAACAAAAACCTGAGATGCTATTCTCATATCGAAGATTTTCAGCAGTTGCAGTATTTCTCTTTTGGCAGAATAATCGTAAAATGGGTTCCCTTGCCAGTCTCGCTTTGAACCTCAATTTTTCCACCATGGAGTTTAATAATCTCTGAGGTTATTGACAGACCCAATCCTGTTCCGGATTTCTCTATAATATTGGGATCAGCGGAACGATAGAATTTATCAAAAATATGAGAAATATCTTTATCGGCAATACCGTATCCTGTATCGACTACTTCACAAATTACTATGTTATTTTGATCATTGATCGAAAATGTAATAGTGCCCCCTTCAGGGGTGTACTTTACTGCATTGCTCAGAAGATTATTAATTGCAACTTTCAACAGCTCTTTGTCGCCCACTATTGATGGAAATTTATCCGGCATTTTTTTTTCAATAGTTATATTTTTACTCAAAGCAAAAGGCTCAATGGTAGAAACACAATCTTCAAAAAGCCAGTTGAGCTTGACAAGTCCCTTGTTTATTGTCAAACTTTTCCTCTCAATTTTTGAGATATTAAGAAGGTTCCGTATGAGGCGGCTTAACCGACTGGCTTCTTCGCTGATAGTGTTATAGAATTCTTTTTGCATTTCTTCATTTTCTACTTCACCCTTCATTAACATTTCGTTGTATGTTTTAATTGTTGTTAAAGGAGTCAGTAGTTCCTGGGAGATGTGAGCAATAAAGTCTTGCTCGCTTTTTTTTCCTGATTTTTCTCTGGCGATATCTTTGACAAAAATTATTTTGCCTATTGGATCTCCCCAATCATCCTCAAGAGAGCATAAGGAGACCCGAAAAACGTCTTTGGACGATATATCAGGAAAAGTGGTTTCAATATGGTCGGTGAATCCACCTGATTTTATTGTTTGATGTTGTACAACAAATGATACAATTTCTTCATTTGCCAGGACATCTCCCAACGATTGATCAACTATATCTTCCAATTTCCTGCTTAATATATTAAGCATATAATTGTTCATGTTGGTGATATTATTTTGAATATCAGTGACAATAATTCCGAAATTCATGGAATCAAGAATATTAATAACTTGTTTTTTCTCAAACATAAGAACGCTTGACTTTGATATTAAATTCTCATTCTTGTTTTTGATTTTTTCAAATTTGTTCTTAAATTGAACTAAAGATTGCTGAAAATTCTCTATAAATTGAGCGATTCCTGAGCTCTGCAAGGAATTATCAAAAACTGCCGCCGAACAGTTGCATGTATCCAGAATATTTTTTGTCAGTTCTTCTGTTGGCTTAAGCGCTTGTACAAAACCGTAATAAGTGATGATAACAGCAGAAATGATAAAAAATGAAAACATTGCCAAGAGACTGATTCTTTCCATGGAAAAGGTCGATATGTCAGGCAATCCAAGTCCTATTCCTACTATACCGGTTTTCTTTCCGTTTTCAAAAACAGGTTTGGCAAATTGATAGATAGCATCTCCGAATCTACCGGTCTTAAATACCTGATGGGTTAACTCCATTGCAGCCAAAGAGTCTGTTTGAATATCATTTGGAATTTTAAACCCTGAATTATGGGGGAATAAAGAAACTATTTGCCGTCCGGTCAGATCATTTATAAAGCAGTAAACCATATCCTGACTGGAAGATTCCACTATGGTTCGCAGAAAAAAATCACGCCTTTTACCCTCAAAATCCCGTATGGAATGTAACGCAATAAGGTTGACGATGCGGTTCCCTTTACTCAGTATCTCTTTTATGCTTTTTTCTTCTTCTTGTTTAATCAGAATTCGCGTAAATATTGCAGTTCCAGCTATAATAAGAACCAACAAAGCAAGGCCGATCCGTGAAAATTTCATAGATATTTTCTCTTTTGCAAGATCGCTTGAATTACGTAAAATATCCCCCTATAGTTATGCCATATGGTATCACTTTGGGAGAAAAATGGGAGTGTTATTGATAAGGGATCGTGGACGAATTAACTTCCGCAACCAGGCATACGGATTTAGGTCAGGTTTGTTCAATCTAAAATCACAAAATTTGCCGGGATGAAGATATGAGGCTTGTTATTGCTAAATCAGGTAAAGCCATTGTTTTGTCGCGTCGTTCAGGAACGTGGAAGTTATTTAAACCCCATTCCTTAATGCATAGGAATTAAATTGCTGTTTTTTGTGAGTAGTCTAATGTTTTCTTTTTATTTAACAGAGCAAGCAAAAGCCCTTCCTCGCGACAACGACCCTGATGAGCACATTTTTTACGTGTTTTTTCAAAATAATTAAGAGGGGTCTGGCAATTAAAAGCCTTAATATCCACATATTCTTCTGATAGAAATTCACCACTATAATCAACTTTCTTTTTTCTTCTTAGAATTTCCACGCCTAATGATAAGTCAGGACAATTATCGTCAAAACGCGGGCATTTTTTGCAATGTTCATAAAAATTCAAAGGGGCATGGCACTCAAATTCAAGTACATGAATCATTCCTTTTATATTGCTTTTCATTAAGAACTCCTTTATCAATAATATTGATTTTTTGTTTAATCTATATTAGCTGTATTAATAAATCAACCCCCGAAAAATTTAACCTGAAATTTCACCACGAAACGACCATACATCACAGCTTCAGGCTGCTTTTGTCCAATTGCAAATCCAGTCTCAAATCCCGAAAATATTGAGATAGCCCGCTATTCCATAAACTTTTGTAATCTGAGCCCATATTTGAGATTTGGGCAAATTCGACCCAAAGTTGTGCGCCTGGTTGGGGAAAGTTAAATGGAAAATTGCTTGCCATCCTATTAAACTTGAATTAATATTCCCAAATCTAATAGAAAATTCAATAGAACGGGATTGATAAGGTAGCAAAACGGTAGGAGAAACAAAAAAGGGGTTATGCTGTTTGGTCATAACCCCTTGTTTTTTTTATTGGTACGCCTGGCAGGATTCGAACCTGCGACCTACGGATTAGAAGTCCGTTGCTCTATCCATCTGAGCTACAGGCGCATATCAATTGTTGATATAAAATTGATAATTATCATATGTTCTATCTTATGTCCATAAAAATAAAGCTTATGAACATAAACAAATTAACTCCTAAAAGTAGGCGCATAGATTTGGGGCAGATTTGTTCGATTTTAGATCACAAAAGTTGATGGAATAACGGGCTATTTCAATTTCAATATTTTTGGGATTTAAGGCTGGATTTGAGATTGGGCAAAGGTGGCCCCAAAGCTATGATGCAGAATTATTGAGCAGTCAACTACTATACCAAAATATTAAAATGAAGAAAAAAAAATCAATAAAAAAAGACAGGAAAAGTATTACCCGCAAGAAAAAAGATGGTAATAAGGTTGCAAGCAAATCTTCTAAAAATGCTCTTGTCAAGTTTGATCCACTTCAGAAATATTTGCAGGAAATCAGCAGATATAATCTTCTTACAAGAGAAGAAGAAGTGGACCTTGGTATAAGAGTACGCGAACATGGTGATAAAGAAGCAGCATATATTCTGGCGACTTCCAACCTTAGACTTGTAGTAAAGATTGCACTGGAATTTCAAAAAATCTGGATGCAAAATCTTTTAGATCTGATTCAGGAAGGAAATATGGGGCTTATGCAGGCTGTCAAAAAGTTTGACCCTTATAAAAATGTTAAGTTTTCATATTATTCTTCATTCTGGATAAAGGCATATATTCTTAAGTTCATAATGGACAACTGGCGTCTTGTAAAAATTGGCACAACACAAGGTCAGAGAAAACTTTTTTTTAAATTAAAAAAAGAAAAACAGAAACTTATAGATGAAGGTTTTAATCCAATGCCAAAGCTCCTTTCGGAAAGATTGGGCGTTTCCGAACGAGAAGTTGTGGACATGGAACTGAGGCTGAATGGTTGGGATGTATCTTTGGACGCACCTTTAAAAGATGATTCAAATACCGAAAGAATTGAATTTTTAAATACTGCGGAGGAATCTACAGAAGAAAAGGTGGCAAAAAAAGAAATAGAGAATCTTCTTCACAACAAGATTGAATTGTTCAAAAAGAAAATAAATAGCAGAGAACTTGAAATATTTAATAAGCGTATTTTTTCTGATGAGCCGGCTACTTTGCAGGAGATTGGTGACCGTTACGGAATATCAAGGGAGAGAGTTCGACAGATTGAAAAAAGTTTAATAAAAAAGTTAAGAGAATTTTTAAAACATGAAATAACCGATTTTGATTCTTATGCTTATAAAAAAAATGAAGCTGAGTAAAAAAAGGTTCACAGTTTGCATGTCAGCAAAAAACTAAATTTTACGAGGTCTGTTTATAAATGAAGTCGCCGTTATCAAAAATATCTATTTTATTTATAGTCTGTTTATTTTATGCAAGTTCAAGTTGTACTTTATATAATAGAATAATAACCCCGGACAATGAACTGCCGGTTAAAAAAACTGAAAATCGTTATTATAACTATATAGAAGCTTTCCTGCACTTAAAGAAAAATAATTTAGATAAAACCATTTACTATCTGAATAAAACGATTAAGGACGATCCGGAAAATTCATATTTACAAAAAGAACTTGCGCTTCTTTACGTTATGCAGAAAAACAACTTAAGGGCGCTATCTCTCGTTAAAAATATTATAGTTAGAAATCCGGAAGATATAGATGCTCTTATTATGTATGGTAGAATCAACCAAAGCCTGAAGCAAATTGATGATGCCAAAGAAACATATAAAAAGATTATTGCCCTTGATCCTTCTCAAAAAAATATTTATTTAATTCTTGGTAATATTTATATGGCAGAAGGTAAGGTTGGCAAAGCTTTAAAAATATATAAGCAGTTAGTTAATAAATACCCTGCATTTTATGCAGGGTATTTTTTTATTGGAAAAATTTATTCGGAACAAAACAAAATAGTTGATGCTGAAAAAGAGTTTAAAAAAGCATTGGATCTGGAGCCTGATATTGATGAAGTCAGATTCGAGTTAATAAAACTTTATAAAATTATGGATGAAGAACAAAAGGCTATTAATTTATACAAAGAAATTTTGCGAAGAGATTCTGATAACATCAGGGCTGCTTTGGAGCTTGGTCTTCTTTATTATAAGAATGGAATGATTAAAGATTCAGATAAACTGTTTAACGACCTGACTGCAAGAAGCTTGTCCGATTCTGAAGTTATAAGGAAAATCGTTCAGATCTATTTGGATAAAAAAAAATATAATGATGCTATTATTGTTCTGGAAGGAATGTTAAAAAGCTTGCCGTACAGCTCAGATATTCATTATGCTGCAAGCATAGCATACGCCGGAATTAAAGATAAAGAACTGACAATGATTCACCTTAAACAGGTGGAGCCGGATTCAAGATTTTATCAAAATGCAATAATCCGGCTTTCTTTGTTATATCGGGACCAGGGGAAAACAGGAAAGGCTATTAATCTTTTAGAAAACGCTATAAAAAACATTCCTGACAAACTTGAACCAATGCTTTATCTTGGTTTATTTTATGAAGATAATGAAGAATTCAATAATGCTGAAAAAGTGCTTAAAAAAGCAATCAAAATTGATCCGGATAATATCGAACCATATTTTCGTCTTGGTGTTGTTTATGATAAGCTGGGGAAAAAAGAGGCTGCAATAGAATCAATGAAGACAGTTATAAGCCTTGATCCCCATAATGCAAACGCTTTAAATTATGTAGGCTATATTTACGCAGAGCTTGGAATAAATCTTGATGAAGCCGAACATAATATAAAAGAAGCATTAAAATACAGCCCTGATGATGGGTATATCATTGACAGCCTAGGATGGGTATATTACAAAAAAGGACTTTACAAAGACGCGCTTAAGCTTCTGAAAAAGGCAGTAGATCTGGTTCCGGATGATCCGATTATTTTGGAACATCTGGGCGATATCTATTTAAAAATGACTAATAAAAGCAAGGCGCTTATGTTTTACGAACGTTCTTTATTGAAAAGAAAAAAAGATAAAGCGGATATCAGGAAAAAGATTCAGGAACTCAAGTGAAACACGCGATCATTCTCTTTATAGCTATTTTTTTTTCCGCATGCTCTTTTTTTACAGAAAGAATCGTTAAAAGTCTTCCTGAATTATCAGACACAGCTACTATAATTGAAGTTAATAATCTTCTTTCAAATATCAGACTTAAAAACAGAAATCTTAACACATTTAAAGGTATTGGCAAAATAACATTTTGGCAAAAAGATACACAATGTATTACTTTAAGTATTGCATGGATTGGGTCTGCCCCCGAGTTGATACGAATAGCCATACTGAACATTTCCGGCCAGCCTTTATTAAGCCTCGCGAATGACGGAGAATGGTTTTATTTTTTATCCCATACCGATAATAGCTTTTACAAAAAACGTTCATCATCTTCCATTCTGGAAAAAGTAATTAAACTACCTGTAAAACCTGTTGAAATGGTATCGTTTCTTGCGGGTCGTATTCCTCTTTATGAATATCATACCGCTAATATTACAAGAAATAAAAAGCAAGAATATGTAATTGTTTTAAAAAAAAATGGAAATGTGATTCAAAAAATTTATCTTGATGAAAATAAAAAAAATGTCCGAAAAGTTGAGTTGTTTGATAAAAAAGGAAATTTCTTATATTCTTTAGAAATTGCAGGATTGCAAAAAATAAATGAATATCACGTTCCTGTACGGATAATTGCATTAAGTGATAATGGGAATGGATTTAAGATTAATATTCACAAATACTGGACAGATGTTTCCGTTAATCCATCAATGTTTGTTCTTACACCGCAATAAGGAACGTGTACGAAATATTTTTACAGAATATGATTAATTTATGATATCCGAAGAAAAAACTTAAAAGCTTGAATAAAATTGTAAAGGAGAAAAACAAATGAACAAAATCCAACCTGCCGTATTATCTCGCAAAAATATTGCCATCCGTCTTCTCTATACTTTCTTTTTTCTGATAGTCTTTGAGATCCTCAAGATAATTATCCAGATTACAGTTGTGTTTCAGTATATCTACCTTTTCATTACAAAAACATACAGTGAACCCTTAAGAAGATTTTCCAACAAGGTTTCGGCCTACACCTATAGAGTGATGCGATACATCACCCTGAATGAAAATGAACTGCCGTTTCCGTTTTCCAATTTCCCGAAAGAAGCAGATCCGCCCGAGCCAGATGCCCATTTTGTGAAATTTGGGGATATTCATAACTAAAGAACGTGGACGAAATAACTTCTCCAACTATGCATCACAGCTTCTTGCCATCTTTGCCTGAAGCTGTGCGCCTGCTTGTGAAATTTAATCCGGCCACGTTCCTTAATAAAAAGTTACAAAATATGGAATATAACTATTACGATTTTAAAAAAAATCTATCCGAGATAAAAGAATCATTGGCTTTAGTAGATGATCTCAAGGTTCAGATTGATAATAAAAAGTCTTTACATAAAGAGTGTTGGATAGCAATTCAGGAAAAGTTGCGTGTTGATTGGACATACGATTCCAATGCAATTGAGGGCAGTTCTTTGACAAGAGGCGAAACCTTGTTTTTTCTAAAAGAGGGATTAACTGTAGAAGGAAAGCCATTCAAAGACTTTCTTGATGCCAGAAATCATGCCGAGGCTATTGACTGGCTTTATGAGGTAATAAAGAATAATCGTTCCGTCACACAAGGACTTATAAAAGAAATAAATGCCCTACTGCTGTCAGGAGTAAAATATACTCCTGCTATAAATGAAACCGGTCAAAAAATCCAAAAACCGGCGAATCCGGGGAAATACAAAGTTCTGCCGAATCATGTTTTAAAAACAGACGGAACTATTCATTTTTATACTGACCCGATTCATGTATCCGATGAAATGGAAATTTTATGCCAGTGGATTAACGAAAATATTAAAAACAGCCATCCTCTTATTGTCGGTTCGATAGCTCACTATAATATGGTAAGAATACATCCTTTTGATGATGGTAACGGTCGAGGAGCAAGGCTTCTTATGAATCTGATTTTAATAAAAAAGGGATATCCGGTTGCAATTATAAAAAACGAAACTCGTCGAAAATATCTTGCAGCATTCAATCAGGCGGATAAAGGTGATATTTATCCTTTTTTAACATTAGTAGCAGTCTCTCTGATCAATACAGAGAATATTATTGTTGAAGAATTACGTACACGTTCCTAAGGAACGTGTACGAATTAACTGCATTTTGTGAATCCACAGGAACGACAGATTATGCAGCCTTCTTCATGTGACATTATCCCGCCGCATTCCGGGCATACACATAGCATGGTTTTTCTTTCAACAAAATCAGCATTGGTTAATTTCTTCAAAATCTGTGCAATTGCATCCGGGCAGGAAAGAACCATTTTACCATTTTGCCATGCAGGAGAAGGACACCGGATGCCTATAAGCTGCCTTATTATAGCATCTATCTTTATGCCTGATCGTAATGCAAGAGAAATCATGCGACCGGCGGCTTCTATCTGGGATGATGCGCAACCACCGGTTTTTCCCATTTTAGCAAAAACCTCACATATTCCTTTTTCGTCGGAGTTAATGGTTACATAAAGCTTTCCGCAACCAGTACTTATTCTTTCAGTAACACCATATGTGCGTTCAGGTCTGGGCCTGGGGGCAACTTTTACGGAAGAAACACTTTTTCCGCTACCGATACTCATAGCCTGCCCCTTGCGGCTACCGTCTCTATAAATGGTCA
>DAOURZ010000107.1 GCA_030627475.1 Deltaproteobacteria bacterium
ATCTATGCTTTCCGGATGCCCATACAAGAGCCTTATCCATATATCTTCAGATATGTCTGAAATGCTTTCAAGCAGCCTGCTTAAATCAACAGACTTGTTTAGATCATTGCCATAGCTTGTTGTATCCTGAGCAACAATTATCAATTCTTTTACGCCTGACAGAACAAGCGAACGAGCCTCTGCGATAATATCTTCATGATTACGACTTCTGTATTTTCCTCGAAGCCTGGGAATAATACAATATGTACAATGCTTTCCGCATCCTTCTGCAATTTTGATATAAGCAATATGGGATAAATCCCGAACCCTGCGTGCGTCTCCATTCTGCATAGGTAATAAATCGGGATTCGGCAACAGACATTTTGAAAAGCCTTGAGAACCCTCGACTGCCTGAACAATTCTATCAAAAGCACCTGTACCGAGGAAGATATCAACCTCCGGCAGAGAACGTATTATTTCTTCCCTGAAACGTTCAGGAAGACATCCCGTAACGACAAGGTGTCGACAAAATCCGCCGGTTTTAAATTTTGCCAGTTCAAGAATGGTATCTATTGATTCATTGATTGCCGCTTCGATAAAGCTACAGGTATTAACAATTATTATCTCTGCTTCAGCAGGGTTATCTGTAAGTGCCCAGCCTGCATCAACAAGAGATCCCAACATGATCTCACTATCAATAAGATTTTTAGCACAACCTAAACTTACTAAATGCAGTTTAATTGGAAACCCCTTTATTATACCAAAACATTTCGATGAGTTTTTTTTGTCCTGAAATAATAATCTGTCAACCTGCCTTTAATTTTTTTATTTCTTCAGTAATTAAAGGAATATATTCAAATAAATCGCCAACAATTCCGTAATCGGCATTTGAAAATACAGGCGCTTCAGCATCCTTGTTTATAGCAACAATAACTTTTGATGTGGACATGCCGGCCAGATGCTGTATTGCCCCGGATATCCCACAGGCAATATAAAGATTGGGTGAAACAACTTTACCTGTTTGTCCAACCTGGTCTGAAACAGACCGCCATCCCTCATCAACCGCAGAGCGTGATGCACCCACAGCACCGCCCATCAATTCCGCCAATTCTTCTATCACAGAAAAATCAGCTCCCCCCATGCCTCTGCCACCAGATACAACCACATCCGCTTCTGTAAGTTCAACTTTGCCGGTATCCAATTGTTTTTCAACAAATATCAGATCGGTTTTACCTGCATCTATATCAAGTTTTTCTATTGCTCCGGCACCGGAAGATTCGGCAATGCTCATTGCATTCGGTCGAACAGCGACAATCTGCGGCTTTCCCTGTAATTTTACATCAGTTAAAATTTTTCCTCCATACATTGGTCTTGTAGCGATAACATTTCCATCCTCAATGCGAACCGCTACGCAATCCATTGCCAGCGGAGCATTAAGGCGTGCGGACAGGCGTGCGGATAAGTCCTTACCCTGAGAAGATGCCCCCAGAATCAGTACGGACGGATTTTCTTTATTTACGATCTCAGCAATCACATTAGTATATGCATCGGTCATATATTCACTTAACGCCTTGTTATCAACGACAATTATTTTATCTGCTCCATATTTTCCGGGTTCATCAGAGACGTTTTCCATGCCTGATCCGAGCACTACGGCTGTAAGGCTGCAACCCATGTTTTCAGCTATGCGTTTGCCCTCACTTAGAGCTTCGCAGGCAACCTTTCGTAAAACACCTTCCGATTGTTCTGTTATTGCAATTACTCCATTTGACATGTTTATCTCCTGATTTTAAATAACCTTTGCTTCCTCATAAAGAACCTTGACAAGTTCTGCAGCAATTGATCCGGCAGAATCTCCTTTAATAATTTTTCCGCCCTTTCTTTCCGCAGGAAGTTTCATTGCCACAATCTTTACCATTGGTTCGCCGATCTCCGAAGCATCAATTCCTATATCTGAAAGTGACTTAATATCCATGGGCTTCCTTTTTGCTTTCATGATTCCCGGAAGAGAAGCATATCGCGGTTCGTTCAGCCCTTTCTGTGTTGTAAAAAGAATCGGCAATGGAGCCTCAAGCACTACGGTTCCTCCTTCTACTGTCCGGTAACATTTGATTTTACCATCAACTATTTCCTCTTTTTCAACAAGCGAAATATTTGGAATGCTTAAAAATTCCGATAAAGCTGTACCGACTTGAAAATTATCATCATCAACAGCTCGCTGGCCGGCAATAATGAGATCAAACTTTATATTTTTCAGGGCTGCGGCAAGAATACGTGCAGTACCCAATCCATCGCACTTATCCGCTTCCGGATTTTTTATCAGTATTCCTTTGTCTGCTCCCATCGCCAAAGCGGTTCTTATTGTTTCCACCGATTTTTCCGGACCCGTAGAAATAATCGTAACTGTGCCTCCATGAGCAGACTTTATACGAAGAGCTTCTTCAACCGCAAATTCATCATAGGGATTAATGACCCACTTGATATCTTCAGTTTTTATGGATATTCCGTCATCGGCAATCCCTATAAAGGATTCAGTAGCCGGAACCTGCTTCAATAGTACAATGATTTCCACTTTATATATCCTTTCTTTACGATTAAAAAGGGAGACTTTCATCCATTTCCCCTTTTCTATCTCTATACAAATTGCATGAAATTTTTTATTGTCCACGTTCCGTAGTATCCGGAAAGCTTTTTTTTGGCCCCTTTGATCATTCCCCACAAGGAACTTTTTATGCCCTAAATAGTTTACAACCCCTTGAGTGTCAAGAAAAATTGAAATTAAACCATAAGTGCCTATCCGAACAAGAATTGCTATTGTTTAAATTCTGATTCGGCTGAAATAGCCTTTTAAGCAGGGACACTTTCAGCCTGATTTATGCCTCTGCCTTCCTGCATATAGCATCGGTATATTTCTTCCTGCTCATCAAGAATTTTTCTGAGAATATTTATATTTGTCATGGGATTCATTATTACACACCGTAGAACAACTATATTTTCTTTCTGCCCGCTTCCCACGCTTAGTGTTGTTCTTGATACAAAACTTTTGCCTGCTTCTCTTTGCAGCCTTTGAACAGTTCTGTTTATTTTGTTTAATTTTTCATTAATGCTTTGTCTTTGCTCAAAATTGTTTTCGGATAATTTCTCTCTAATGTTGGCCGGGCATATTCTATAGGTAAGAATATTAAGTTCAGGAGAGGTTATGAGCTGGAAGTCCGATCGTCGCTTGATTTCTTCAGCAAATTTGCGTGCTGTTTCTATTCCGTGCTCAACGAGGAGAGCATATCCCTGCGTTCCCATAATTTTGAGCGCACAGTCAAGAATAATAGAGTTGGCCTCTCTTGATCCGGTTATTGATTTGATGCCAAGATCCACCGAATCCGGCCGGTTGACATAATTGGCATGATATTGAATTGAGTTCAGGATTAAAGGGTTCTTAAAATAAACCATGCCGCTGCTCATCGGCATATAAAATTGTTTATGACAATCTATGGTAATAGAATCGGCAAGTTCTATGCCGTTGAGAAGATGTTTGTATTTTTCCGACATTAGGGTAGGGCCGCCCCATGCAGCATCTACATGAAAATGGATTCTGTTTTCAGAACACAGCATGCCTATTTCTTCAAGAGGATCTATGGTTCCGGTTTCGGTTGTTCCTGCAATACCAACGACAGATAGAATTTTTATCCTGCCTCCGGTTTGTTTTATTTCTTTGATCTTTTTATTAAGAAGGCCAAGCTTTATTCGATTATTTGCATCTACATCTATAGCAATAATATTCTGATTTCCGATTCCAAGAATTCCCCCTGCTTTTTTGAGCGAGAAATGGCCAAGCCTTGAGGCAAGAATAACGCATTTTTCTATTCCATAGGCTTTATATGCAGCAACAATACCTTCTTTTTCTATACCTGAAAAACCCTCTTTTGTCGGAGCAAGCAAAGAGTTTCTTGCAACCCACAGCGCCGTGATGTTTGCCAGGGTGCCGTCTTTTGTAAAGCATCCAAGTGTGGTTTTAACGTTCTGAACGTGCTCTTTATAAAAGGATTCATTTTTTTTATAAATAATTCTGTGAATTTTGGCAATTACCTGTTTTTCAAGAATAGATACGACTTTCGAAGTTTCAATTTTTACAAGATTTTGATTAAGTGCCGTGACTATGGCTTTAAGATGAACCATAAAAAAAGGTATGGCTGAAGTCATATGACCAATAAAATATGGTGAAGCAACATTAACGGCATGTGGTGCTATATCTTCAATGAGCTCTGTAATGACTTCAGTAAGTTTTTTTTCGGGATTTTTATTAATTGCAGTATTTGTGAACCTCATGGAAAGTTCTTTAAGGCTGACTTCTTCAGTAATACCCACATGTTTTTTTAGAAAATCATGAAGTCCGAATAGAATTTGCTCCATATATTTGATTAAAATTAACTTGCTTTCTTCATCTTCCGGCTTGAGAAATACTCTCATTAATGTTTGCCAGTTTGCGACAAGTTCGGTTTTTTTTGATATGTTATTTTTCATTTTTATCAGCTTATTTTTTATTTTGCAGTTTTGAGTCAAGTCGTGTTTTTAACACGACAACGTTTTAAATTCCATGGAAATATTTTGGCCTGCAACTTTTTTAATATTTTTTTGAAAAATAGTTGGCCGAATATTTACACTACATTAAAATAAACTCCAATTTTATCAATTGGTTGGAAATTGATGCTTCCATCCTGTGAGCATTCTGATTTCCTCCGTTGAGAACACCAGATAATATTTGGTTGAATTTTTTCTTGCAACCATCTAAGGAACGTGGACGAAATAATTTCCGCAAGAAGGCGCACAGATTCTTGATCCATTGAACATAATGGTATGTTCAATTTTGGTTACACTCAATTGTTTTTTATGAAACAGCAGATTAAAGACCAAACACATATAATTTTAGATAGTATTGCGGACGGAGTTTTTACCGTTGATCTTGAATGGAAGATCACCTCCTTTAACAGGGCTGCCAAGGAAATAACCGGCATAAAAAAACATGAGGCAATCGGAAGACACTGCTGGGAAGTTTTTAGAGCCAGCATATGTGAGCAGGGCTGCAAGCTGAGGAAAACCATGGAAACAGGTTATTCTTTTGTAAATCAGTCAATATTTATTGTTAATTCTGCCGCCGAACGAATTCCGGTTAGCATATCAACCGCTCTTTTAAAAGATAATAAAGGTAAAATAATAGGCGGGGTTGAGACTTTCAGAGATTTAAGTGTTGTGGAAGAACTGCGCAAGGAAGTGGCCGATAAGCATACATTTTATGACATTATAAGTAAAAGCAAGGAAATGAAACGTCTGTTCAGCATGCTGGAGCTGATTGCTGAAAGTAATACCACAGTCCTTATTGAGGGAGAGAGCGGTACAGGAAAGGAACTTTTTGCAAAGGCAATCCACTCACTTAGCAATAGAAAAAAAAGTCCTTTGATCACCATTAACTGCGGTTCTATACCAGACAGTCTTCTTGAATCCGAACTATTTGGATACAAAGCCGGTGCCTTTACAGATGCAAAAAAAGATAAACCGGGACGTTTGGCTCTGGCCGAAGGTGGCACTCTTTTTCTGGATGAAATCGGAGATATTTCACAATTACTGCAGGTAAAGCTCCTGCGTGTTTTACAGGACAAAATCTATGAGCCTCTCGGAAGTATCGCATCCGTTAAAGCAAATGTGCG